>DASZBP010000169.1:0-2972 GCA_035943915.1 Gaiellaceae bacterium
CGAGAGCGGCCTGCGCGACCGTGAGGTCGACCTGCGAGAAGATGTCGTTTCCTTCGCGCACGAAGCGCGGGTCGGGACGAACGTGCACGAGCACGTAGACGTCCCCCGCGCGACCGCCGAGCATGCCGGCGTGCCCCTCGCCCGTGACGCGGATGCGCTGGCCGTCGTGGATGCCCGCAGGGATGTCGACGTTCAGCTCGCGCTCCTGCAGGACGCGCCCCGCGCCGTCGCACTCCTTGCACGGATGCTCGATCAGCTGCCCGCGGCCGCCGCAGTCCGGGCATGCCTGCGTGCGCACGAACTCGCCGAAGACGCTGCGCGTCACCTGCTGCAGCCGCCCGCTGCCGCTGCAGCGCGTGCACGTCGTCGGCTCGGTGCCGGGCTCGACTCCGTCGCCCCCGCACTTCGCGCAGGTCGCGGCTACGTCGAACGGCACGGAGATGCTCGCGCCGGTCGCGGCCTGGGCAAGGTCGATCTCGACCTGCGCGCCGATGTCCGCGCCGCGCGCCCGACCGCCGCCGCCGCGAGCGCCGGCGAAGACGTCGCCGCCGAAGAACATCGAGAAGAGGTCACCGAGCCCCGACATGTCGAACTCCGTCGGGCGGAACCCGCCGGAGCGCAGGCCGTCGTGTCCGTACCGGTCATAGAGCGCGCGCGTCTCGGAGTTGGAGAGCACCTCGTACGCCTCGGTCACCTCACGGAAACGAACCTCCGCCTCGGGCTCGTCCGACACGTCGGGATGCAGCTGGCGCGCGAGCTTGCGGAACGCCTTCTTGATCGTCGTTTCGTCGGCGTCGCGCGGGACGCCGAGCAGCTCGTAGTAGTCCCGGCTCGTTGCCGCCATCAGTCTTCCTCGTATGCCTCTTCGACGAAGCGCGACAACTCGTGCGCCGCGGAACGCACAGTGCGCAGCGCTTTCTCGTAGTCCATTCGCAGCGGCCCGACAAGGCTGACCGCGCCGAGTGTCTGCCGCGCGAGGCCGTACGTCGCGCCGACGAGCGCAAATTCGCGCAGGCTCGGCTGCTCGAGCTCCTCGCCGACGCGCGCGAACGGGCTCTGCGGGTCGATCCGCTGCGCGAGCACGTCGAGCAGCGCGACACGCTTCTCGAGCGCCTCCATCAAGCTGCGGTACGCACCGATCTCCTCCGTGCGCAGCTCGTCGAGGAGGCCGGCAGTGCCGCCGACGAACAGCTGGCGATCCTCGGCGTTCGCCTCGTCGAACGCGCCCCGAAGCGTCTGCAGGAAGGCGCGCTCGCGCACGCCGAGCGTCGGATCGTCGAATGCGCGGCGCAGAGAGCGCGCGCCGAGCCGCTGGCCGACGAGCTGGTCGTCGATGTAGTCGGCCGCCCACGCGAGCAGGCCGGGATCGACCGGCTCGGGGAACCCGTAGCGGAGCTTCGTCACGGCGCCCGTCGAAAGGATCACGACGACCATCACGACATCGGGTTGCAGCAGCAGCACTTCGACGTGGCGGATCGTCGCCGACTCGAGCCGCGGCGCCGACACGACCGAGAGCAGCCGCGTCACCTGCGACAGCATCTCCGACGTCGCCTGGAGCGCATCCTCGATCTCCGTCCGCGCGACCGCGAGCGTGAGCGGGAACTCAGGCGGCCGGTTGTCGGCGCGGCTCAGGAGCTCGTCGACGAACAGCCGGTAGCCGCGCTCGGTCGGCACGCGCCCGGCGGACGTGTGCGGATGCGTCAGCAGCCCGAGCCGCTCGAGCTCGGCGAGCTCCGCGCGAACGGTCGACGGCGACACGATGAGCGCTGCCCGCTCGACAAGCGTCTTCGAGCCGACGGGCTGCCCAGTCGCGACGTATTCCTCCACGACGTGCCGGAGCAGCTCCTGCTGGCGCAGTGTGAGGGCGATCTCCACACCCCAATGGTAGGCGCCGCGCCTATGCGAGCAGCCGCGCGGTCACGCCACCGCCGAGGAAGCGGCCGCGCGGCGTCAGCGTCACGGTGCCGTCCGAGTGGCGCGCGAGGCCGAGACCCTCGAGCCGCGCGAGCTCGGCCGGGTCGACCGCGTCCGCCAGACCTGCGAGCGGCAAGGGCTCGTCCAGGCGCAGGCCGAGCATGACGCGCTCGGTGGCGCGCACCCCGGCGGGCAGCTCCTCGTGCTCCCGGTGCGGCCGCTCCCCGGTGGCGAGCGCCGCCAGGTAGCGCGGGAGCGCAGGCGCGTTCCGCCAGCGCCGGTTTTCGATTGTGCTGACCGCTCCCACGCCGAGGCCGAGGTAATCGTGGCCGAGCCAGTAGCCGAGGTTGTGCCGGGCGCGAAGGTCGCGTCCTCGCGCCCGCTCCGGGGCGAGGCAGAAGTTCGCGGTTTCGTACCAGCGGTAGCCGGCGCCGGTCAGCGCCTCGACGACCTGCTCGAAATACCCCTCCATCGACTCGGCCTGCCGCTCGAGCTCCGCTCCATGCGCGTGGGTGAAGCGGGTGCCGGGCTTCGCCTCCAGCTCGTACGCGGAGACGTGCTCGGGCTCGAGGGCCAGGGCCTCGGCGAGGTCGCGTGCGAGGTCGGCGGGCTCCTGGCCCGGGATCCCGTAGATGAGATCGAGAGAGATGTTGTCGATCCCGGCATCACGTAGACGGTGCAGGGCGACGCGGACATCCTCGGGCCTGCAACGGCGATCGAGCACGTCCAGAAGGTGCATGTTGAAGCTTTGTGCCCCAATCGACACACGCGTGACGCGATTGCGTGACAGAAGCTCGGCCAGTTCGGGCGTGACCGTCTCCGGGTTGGCCTCGACGGTCAGCTCGGAACAGGACGGGAGTGCGGCGAGCAGCCGCTCGAGCTCCCGTGCGTCGGTGAGGCTCGGGGTGCCGCCGCCGAGGTAGATCGTCTCGACCTCCGGCGCAAGCAGCTCGCGCTCGAGCGTGAGCTCCGCGAGCAGCGCATCGACGTACGCCCCATGCTGGTCGTGCCGGCCGACGACGGTGACGAAGTCGCAGTAGCCGCAGCGCGACGGGCAG
>DASZBP010000170.1:0-8159 GCA_035943915.1 Gaiellaceae bacterium
GCTCTGGCGCAGCCCGGGACACGTAGAAGGCCGAAGGCGCGGCCCTCGCTCGGGGGAGGGTCAGTCTTGTTGGGTGTCGCGCGGTGCGGCGAGGGCCGCGTCCAAGAGGTCGGCGAGTCGGGCGGTGGCGAGGCAGATCGAGCTGTCGGCTGCGCCGTAGTAGAGCCGCAACTCGTCGCTGACGGGGTCGTGGAGGAGCCCGCAGGGAAAGACGACGTTCGGCACGTCGCCCGTGCGTTCATAGGAAGCGACAGGCGCGAAGATCCAGTTGGGCAGGCGTCGAAGGACGCGCGTCGGCTCGTTGAGGTCGAGCAGGGCAAGCCCGACCCGATAGATTCCGCCGGCGACCGTTTCTTTGACGCCGTGGTAGAGAAGCAGCCAGCCGTGCTCGGTCCAGAGCGGTGGCGGCCCGATGCCGATCCGAAGCGAGTCCCACCAGGCGCCGACGCGCGGTTGGAGCACCTGTTCGGGAGCGCTCCAGCTGATTAGGTCGTCGGAGCGCGAGAGGAGAATCTCGCCCCGCGAGCCGCCATATTCTGTCTTTGGGCGGTGCAGAAGCACCCAGCGGCCGTCGATTCGGTGCGGCAGCAGCGCGGCGTTCTTGTCCTCAGGGTGTCTGACGATTCCGAATCGCTCGACCGTTTCGAAGTCCTCAGTGGTGGCGAGAAAGACCGCCGGCCCGGCGGGACCGTACGCGGTGCAGGTGATCACCCAGCGGTCGAGTTCATCGACCCAAACAACGCGCGGGTCTTCGAAGCCCCATTGCTCGCTCCCTGTCTCCTCGTCGGGTGCGAGCAGCGGCTTGGCCGCGACCGACCAGCCATCGAGGCCGTTCGCCGAACGGGCGACTGTGAGGTGGGAGATTCCTCTGCGATCTTCGACCCGCGCGAGGAGCACCGTCTCACCGTTGACCGCGGCGGCTGCAGCGTTGAAGACCGCGTTGACCGGATAGGGCCAGTCTGCAGCGGTCAGAATAGGGTTGCTGGCGTCACGCTCGAACAGCTCGTGTGCGCTCATGCCAGCGTCGGCTCGGGTGCGTGTTCGCGGATGCCGGCGCGGATGCCGGCGGCATCGAGTAGGAGCGCCGCATGGTGGAAGGCGAGCGTCGATTCGGCACCCTGGTTGTCGTTCAACGTCTCGCCTCCGAGCCCATCGCTGCAGCCGCCGGTCGCGAAGTCGTAGAGCGGCCGCTGCAAACTGTTGCGGCCGAGGAACCACTCGAACGCCCGAATGGCCCGGATTCCATGCTCGGACTCGTGCGTGATGGCGAACGCGCTCAGCTCGGCTTCGACAATCGCCGCGGCGTCGAGTGGCTGCTCGTCGCCGCCACCGGGAGCACGCTCGCCTCTGCGTCGACCGTGATGACCCGGAAGTCGAAGCATCGTCCCGTCGAGCCCGCACTCATCGCCAAGCCAGCGAAGGGAATCGAGTCCAAGCTCGGCGAGGTCGGGCCGGTCGAGTGCGTTGGCGCCCGTCAGGAGTGCCTGCGACAGACGAGCGTTGTCGTAGGTGAGCTCGTCTTCGAACCAGCGCCACTCTGCTGTTGCGGTGTGCTCGTAGGCGTCGGCGAGCTGGCCGACGAGCCGTTCGAGCAGCTGCCGGGCCGACGGGTCGAGCCGGTCAGCGTCGAGGCGCGACAGACCGAGGACGGCGTAAGCGGCGGTTCGGAGGTAGACCTCGCCGCTGAGTGTGGCGACGAGTTGGTCGAGGAGGTCGCCTGCTGGCCGCACGACAGCTGGGATCCACGCGGTAGCAAGAATGTCCCCGAGCGCCCAGATCGACCGGCCGACGTGGTCGCCGACGTGCGGCTCGTCCAGCCAGCGGCGGTCGTAGCTCATGAAGTTGCGCATGCCGCCGTCGGCCGCCGCCGCGTGCAGAAAGGCGAGCGAACGGTAGACATGGGATGTCCAGACCTGCTCGTCGCCGCGGCGGGCGAGAGCGAGCGAGACCACGGCGAGCCGGGCGACGTCGTCGACGCAGTAGCCGCTGTCGCGGTTGGGAATGATTCCGTGTGCGTGCTGCACGATCCCGACGTCGTCGGCAAGTGTGAGCAGATGGTCGCTGCGTAAGCTCGTCAGGTGCAGGTCGGCGACACCGGTCGGCCGTCGCCGCGGCGCAAGGTCATCCGCTTCATGCAAGACGGCGGCGGTGGCTTCTGCGACCGCGGGCCAGGCGAGCGACGAGCCGATCCGCTGCGCTTCGGTGCGTGCCGCCATGAGCTTGTCAGGACACTCGACGTAGCTGCAGACCGCGTCGGCGAGCGCTTCCGGATCACGGAACGGGACGAGCAATCCGGCACCCGAGGCGAGCATGTCTTGCGCGTACCAGTACGGGGTGGAGACAACGGCGCAGCCTGCGGCGATCGCGAAGGTGAGCGCGCCGGAGGCGATCTGCTCGCGGCTGCCGTACGGGGTCAGGAAGACGTCGGTTGCGGCGAGCAGATCCGACAGCTCGTCGACGCTAAGAAACCGATCGTCGAACTCGACATGATTCTCTAGTCCGAGCTCGAGCACGCGCCGCTGGAGGATCAGCCGGTAACGCTCGCCCTCGCGCCGTGCGATGTCTGGATGCGTGCGGCCGGCGATCGTGTACGTGATCTCCGGGTGGCGCTCGATCATTGCCGGCAGCGCTTCGATTACCGTCTCCAATCCCTTGCCGGGCGAGATCAGGCCGAAGGTGGAAAGTCGGAACGTGTCGCAGTCGGACAGTCTCGGCGGAAGCTCTTCGCGTCCGCGCGCAGCGCGGGCCGTGATCCGGGCCGGTGCTCCGTGCGGGACGATCCGCACTTTCTCCTCCGGGCACGTGCCCGAGTCAATCAGCAGCCGACGTGCCGTCTCGGTCATCACGATCACAAGCTCGGCTTCGCCGCACAGCTCCGCCAGCACTTCTGCTTGGTGCGGCGTTGGCTCGGAAAGCACCGTATGCAGCGTCACCACGAGTGGTTGCGCAAGTTCGCGCGCAAACGACAGCACGTACTCACCGTCGCGGCCACCGAAGATCCCGTACTCATGCTGGAGCAACACGACGTCGACGTCGAGCCGTCCAAGCATGCGGGCTGTGCGGACGTAGTCGCCGCGGACGGCCTGCGCGATCGTCGCGAGCACGCCCCGACGCTGCGGACTCGACGGTTCGTGTACGACCGCAACGAGATCGGCCCTGACGCCCCCGCCACTCGCTAGCGTCGCCCGCAGATCCGCTGCAAAGGCACCGATCCCACACGCCCGCGGCGGATAGGTGGAAACGATCGCGGTGCGCACGCGCTAGCTCTGCATCCGCTGCGTATGCAGGTCGCGGCTGAGCGTCGTCGACTGGCGCACGAGCTCGAGCACGCGCTTCGGGCTCTTGTTCATAGTCTCGCTCCCTCTTGTGACTTCCCGAACAGCAAGCGGCGGGCTCGTGTGGAAGTCAGGACACGGGGACGCTGAACACACGGTAGCGGATGCGGAGATTCTTCACACCGGCGACGTCCCAGTACGCCGCCGGTGTATCGCCGTGCGGCGAGTTAGATCCCGCCTCGGGCGTACGGGGATTAGGACACTACTTTCGCGACGGTTTCCCAAGCCGTCTGATTGTCAGCGCACGTCTCGCGAGCCACAGCCTGGCTCGCCCGAGGAGAGTTGGCTTCGATCTAGGAAGAGAACACGCTCTGCTTCACGCGAGCGCGCGCGCTGGCCATGTCCGAGTAAGCGAGCGCTCGGTCAGATGGCAGACAGCCCGAGGCCGTTCTCGCGGAAGTACCGCCAGATCAGGTCGGCGTTCGGCAGCAGCAAACCGACTGCAACGGCGGGGAGCGCCGGCAAACCGCTCAGGTCGAAGTAGACCGTCGCCGCGATCGTCAGGCCGAGGCCCGCGACGAGGCACACCCACGTCCAGTACACGCGCAGCTGCCACTGCGCCGCGGCGGCGAGGAACAGCGCGAAGAAGAGCAGGTCGGGGATGCCGAGGTTCGCGGCGCCGTGACGACCGGGCACCGGGAACGCGTACGAGAGCACGCTGAACACGTGCGGGTGCTGCGTCGTGATCGTCTTCGTCGGGCCGCGCCAGACCGACAGCGCATCGACCCATGGGATGACACACGCGACGACGACGACCCACGCGAGCGTCTCGAAGAACGACAGGAACCACCACGCGAACAGCGACGCGGCTGCGAGGCGCGCGAAGTTCGCGGGGACATCGAAGTTCACGACGGTCAGGACCGCCGCGAGGATCGCGAAGGCGAGCGCGAGATAGGGCACGCGCCGGTCGTCGCGGAACGGCAGCGCGATCAGCACCATCGCGAACGTCAGCGGCATCAGGACGAGCGAGATCCACGCGACGTCCCACCACACCCCTTCACGCCAGAGATGCGGCGCTATCTCGTCGTAGGTGAAGAGGACGACGAGGAGGGCTAGTAGGGCGGCAGCGCGGCGAACCACGTGCCCACGGTCTTGAAGGCGTTCCAAAAGTCGGTCTTCGCTGCCTGTTCGTCGAGGGCGGAATCGATGTCGGGGACGACCAGCGCCTCGATCGTCGGCGTGAAACGCTGGAGCTCCGCATTGTTCTCGATCTGGCGGCCGAACGGGAACTCGAGCGTGTTCAGGAACTCGAGCGCGTCCTCGCCCATGGCGACGATCAGCTTCGGCTCGACGATGCGCAGCTCGCGGCCGAGCCATTTGCGCGACGTTTCGACGTCGCAGCCGGCGAACTTCACGCAGTTCGTCCCGTAGACCTCGAGCGGGTCGACGTGGAGCCGCTGCAGCGACTTGATCAGCGCCTGGCCGGCACGGCCGTGGAAGGCCACGCCCTCCTGCAGCTCCTGGGCTTGCGGCCCGAACTTGAGCAGGAAGATGTTGGCGAGCGGGTGACCGGTAGGCAGAGCCACCGGCGCGCCTTCCGCCGCCTGCGCGATCTCGTGCGACAGGCGGTTGATCTCGGTGATCGCCTTCCGCAGGTACCGCTCGTAGATTTCGTCTGTGGTCACGGCCGCCACGGGCATCGGGACCTTTCGTCCCTACCGCACCTTCTCCTTGACCTGCGCGACCCACTTGAGGGATTGGAGGTACGCGAGCGACTTCGGGCGGCGCAAAACCTCGGCTGTTCGCAGCGAGAGGAGAAATTCCTCCGGGTCGCGGAAGGCGCGCATCCGCAGCGCCCCGGTGCCGACCCCCTGCAGGACATGGGCGTCCGAGCCGGCGCCCATTGTCAGGTTGTACTTCCGCGCGAAGCGCAGCGCCTCGTCGTTGTAGGCCTCGAAGAGCAGGCGCGCGTTGTAGACCTCGAAGACGTCGACGTCCGCGAGGTAGCGATGGAGCGTCCGCGGGTCGGGGATCGAGTGCATCCGGTCGAACGGGTGGGGGACGTAGACGAGGCCGCCCTGCTCGCGGATCGCCGCGATCGTGTCGGGCACGCTCATCCCGCGCGGGATCTCGCGCTCGAGAAAGAGGCCGATGATCTCGCCCTGGTCGTCCGTCTTGATCTCCTCGCCGGGGATGACGAACAGATCCTTGCCCTCGGCGTAGTCCACCGCCTCGAGCGCGCCCCCGAAGACGTTGTGGTCGGTCACGGCGATCGCGCCGAGGCCTTCGGCGATGGCGTGGTCGACAAGCTCCGCCGCGTCCATCGAGCAGTCGTGCGACCACGACGTGTGCATGTGCAGGTCGGCGACGATCCACGGCCGGTCGGCGAGCGGCTCGGCGTGCGGCTTGCGCCGTCGCGTGCCGAGGCTGCGGTAGAGCTGGTCGAGCTCCGCCGCGACCGACGCGAAGTCCTGGCCTTCGACGCTCTCCTTTGCGCGCTGGGCCTCAGCCTCACGCACGTCGTCGTGCTCGGCGAGCCGTGCAGTTGCGGCCGCAGCGAGCTCGGGCTGCTCGACGACGCCGCTCGGGTCGGCGATCGCGCAACCGGCGGCGGCCGCCTCGAGCGCGACCCGCGGCAGGCCGTCGACGCCGGGAACGAAGATCGCCGCGTCGTTCAGCAGAGCTGCACGCGCAGCGCCGTCGCGCGCCGTGCGCACATGGACGCGATCCGCGAGTGCCCGGGGGATCGCGGGCCGCGCGATCAGCGGGCGCGTCCTCAGCAGGATCACTTCCCAGCCGTCGAGCTCGCGCAGCTCTTGCAGCACGCCGCGCGCGATCAGGCGCTCGTTGGGGCGCAGCTCGACGACGATCTTCTTGCGCTTCGCCACCGGCGTGAAGAGCGACGGGTCGACTCCGGGGGAGAGCAGGCGGTAGTCGCCGGGGAAGCGCTCCTCGGCGGCGTCGCGCGCGAACGGCGACAGGGCGATCAGCGCATCGAGGCGCCCGAGCAGGCGCTCGCGCTGCGAGCGCGCCGGCGGGTAGCCCAGGCGGTTCGGCGACGCAAAGGTCGCGACCGCAAGCGCGTTCGCGTCGCGAAGCGCGAGGTAGGACAGCGACGGCAGCCCGGGCTCGAACCCGTGGACGACGTCGTACTTCCCCTGCGCGAGTGCCTGCGACAGGTTCGCGCGGACGCCCACGGGCACGCCCATCTGCGAGCGGCGCGAGATCGGCACCGCAGGGCCGACCGCGATCACATCGGGCTGCTCGCCGCGGGACAGCGCCCGCCGTCCGGCGAGCAGGTCGGCCGCGCGGGTCGACGGCGCGAGCACGGTCACCTCGTGGCCGAGCGCGCGCAGGCCGCCGGCCACCCCCGCGACGTGCTCGTTCACGTCGTGTGGTTGCGACCACGCAAACGGCGTTACCAGGCAGACCCGCATACCCGGAGGGTAAACGGTGCCCGGCACCCGCAGGTGCCGGGCACCGCTCAGCCGGTTCTACTTCTTGTCAGAGGACGACTTCTTCACCGGGAAGAAGTCGGTCATCGGCTGAACCTGGCGCGTGTCCGAGGCGTTCCCCAGATACGGAAGGCCCCAGTTCCACTCGACGGTCGCCAGCAGCGAGTAGTGGTTGTACGAGTTCGACGACGCGAAGCCGTCGGCCCGGCCGGAGTTGGTGATGACCGCGGCACCGACCTTCCCACCGCCGTACACGCCGCCGCCCCACGTGTTCCCGTCGGGCTGGCCGTTCGAGCCGAGGAACTGCGTCCCGGCGGGCAGATACGGGCTGTCGCAGCAGCCTGACGTGTCGGCCCAGCCGTCGGTCGACGTCGTGCCGTCGTAGTCGGCCTCGTCGGCGACGACGAAGATCGCGACGCGGCTCGACTTCCACACCTTCGACGAGGTGATCGCCTCAACCCATTGCTTCACGAACGCGTCGGCTTTCTGCTTCAGCGCGACGTCGTTTGCGTCGTCGTTGGTCGAGCCGTACGGGCAAGGCGTGCCGTCGCTGCCGTCAGACGCAACCTTCGAGTACACCCCGCCGTGCATGTCGTGGCACTGATTCGGAACGATCAGCGCGAAGTTGCCGACTTCACCGCTCTTCAGATCGTGGGTGAGATCGGTCAGCGGCTTGATGTTCTTCGCGCGGGCACTGCTCGACGCGATATCCGGGAAGAGCGCGAACGGATCGTGCTTCTTCACGTAGAGCGCTGCGTTCGCCGGGTACTGCGCGTCCGTGACGTCGCCGGCGGAGGGCAGGTTCTCCATGTACCCGTTCCACGTCAGGTGGCTTGCGTCAAGCTGGTCGGCGATGTTCGTGTGGTCGAACGTGTTCGCCGGGTTGTCGTCGTTCATCCCCCAGTTGGAGCCGGAGATCAACGCAACGTAGTTCGGCTCACTCGGATGCGTGACGCCGTAGTAGTTCGGTGCCGACGCGTACTTGGTTGTGAGGCTCGAGATGTACGGCGTATTCGGGTCGCCGAAGATGCTGGCCTTCCCGTGGTTCTCGAGCATGATCACGAAGGCGTGATCGAACGCGAGGCCCTTCTGAACGGGCTTCTCGGACTTCCCTAGTGCGGTCGCTGCGACCGCTGCGGCGCAGAGCACCGCGAGCGCGAGTACGAGCGCTTTACGCATGCTTTTCCCCCTGGTCCTCGGATTCACTGGGCGTGCGGGGGAAGCGTAAAGGTGCCCGGCACCCGAAGGTGCCGGGCACTGATTCGGGCTAGGCCTCGGCCGGGATGTGAGCAGGCACCGAGCGGCGGTTGCGCTCGATGAACTCCTCGACCAGCTCGGCGGCGTCGTCGTCCTGGATCTGCACAGGCGGCGACTTCATCAGATAGGAGCTGGGGCCCTCGAGCGAGCCGGCGATGCCGTTGTTCAGGGC
>DASZBP010000171.1:0-8407 GCA_035943915.1 Gaiellaceae bacterium
ACGAGAAGCTCGTGGATCTCGTGTCGCGCGGGCTCGAGCGCCGCGGTGAGGTTCCGCGCGGCGGCGCGAACGTGCGTCCGGCGCTCGTGAAGGCACCGCCGCCGCGGCTGCGCTTCCAGCGCAAGGACACAGAGCAGTACCACGTGTGCCTGGGCGCGCCCGGCATCTCGCGCTCCGACCGGCGCCGTTTCGCTGCGTCGCTGCTCGACGCGATCCTCGGCGGCTCGGCGTCGTCGCGGCTGTTCCAGGAGATTCGTGAGAAGCGGGGGATGGCGTACGCCGTCTACTCGTTCATCTCGCAGTACACCGACACCGGCCAGATCGGCGTCTACCTGGGCACGCGCGAGGACAACCTCGCCGAGGCGCTCGCGATCACCTCCGACCAGATCGCGGACATCGCCGGCGGCAATTTGCCGGCGCGCGAGCTCGAGCGCGCGAAGGAGAACCTGAAGGGGCGCATCCTGCTCTCGATGGAGTCGACGTCGACGCGCATGAACCGCCTCGGCAAGACGCTGATCGCCGACGGCGAGCTGCTGTCGCTCGATCGCATCGTCGCCGAGATCGATGCCGTCGACGCGGAAGGGGTGTGCACACTCGCCGCGGCGCTGCTCGACTCCGATCAGCTGTCGGTCGCAGGGATCGGCCCGAACGAAGAGCGGTTCCTCGAGGCAGTCGAGCGCGTGACGCCGGCGCTCGCGCGCGCAGCGTGAACGTCCTTCTCAACGGCAAGGGCGGCAAGGTTGGCGCTGTGCTCGCGCCGGCGCTCGAGGAAGCGGGCCACACGCTCGTCGACGACTACACCGGCGCCGACGCGATGGTCGATTTCACCGCCCCCGAGATCGCGCCGCGGAACATTCGCGCTGCAGTCGAAGCGGGCGTTCCCGCGATCGTCGGCACGAGCGGCTGGGACGTCGACGAGTTCCGCGACGCGCCGGTCGCCGTCTTCTATGCGCCGAATTTCGCGATCGGCGCAGTGCTGATGATGAAGTTCGCGGCCGAGGCCGTGAAGCACCTCGACAAGGCAGAGATCGTCGAGATGCACCACGGGACGAAGCTCGACGCGCCGTCGGGCACCGCGAAGGCGACAGCAGAGGCGATGGGCGGCGACGTGCCGATCCATTCCGTCCGCCTGCCGGGTCTCGTCGCCCACCAGGAGGTTCTGCTCGGCGGCCGCGGGCAGCTGCTGACGATTCGCCACGACGCGCCGTCGCGCCAGGCGTACGTGCCGGGCGTGCTGCTCGCGCTCGAGAAGCTGCCGACGCTGCCGCCCGGCGTGACGGTCGGGCTTGAAGCTCTCCTCTGAGTCGATCTACGGGCTCGACCTGCTCCGGCCGGCGTCACCGGAGTCGCTGATCGACGAGGAGGCGTTCGCGGACGACGAGTTCCTGCCGTACTGGGCCGAGCTGTGGCCCGCGGCGCGAGCGCTGGTCGAGGCGCTGCCGGACGTCGCCGGGCTGCGTGTGGTCGAGATCGGCTGCGGGCTCGGCGTGCCGGCGCTCGTTGCGGCCTCGCGCGGGGCGCAGGTGACGGCGGTCGACTGGGCGGAGGACGCGGTTGTTCTCCTGGAGCAGAACGCGGCCCGCAACGGGCTGACCCTCCGCGCCGAGCGGCGCGACTGGCGCGAGCCGTGGGACGAGCGTTTCGACCTCGCGGTGGCGGCCGACGTGCTCTACGAGCGCCGCAACGTCGAGCCCGTGCTCGACCGGTTGCGTGAGCTGGCGCCCGTTGCGCTGGTCGGGCTCGCCGGGCGGCCGTACGAAGGTGCGTTTCTCGAGGCGGCCGGGACGGCCGAGGAGATCGCGCACCGTGTTGTCCGACTCGCGTCGTAGCGTAGAACCGTGCGGGAGCTCGCGACCGACGAGATTCGTCCGCTCGGGGGCGAGCGCTCCTACTTCGCGCACGTGTTCGCCTGGATGGCCGTCGCCCTTGCGGTTACCGGCATCGTCGCGGGACTGATCGGCCGCAGCGAGCGCGCCATGCACGCGCTGATCTCCAGCACGGGGAGCGCGAAGCTCGTTTGGATCATCTGCGCGCTCGTCGAGCTCGTTCTCGTGCTGGGCCTCGTCGGTCTCGTGCAGCACATGGATACGTTCCAGGCCACTGGCTGACGACGGCGACCGGAGTGCTGATCTTCTCGGCCTACACCGCGTACGACGTCCAACGGCTGAAGCGCTATGAGCCCGCGCCGGGCTCGGATGTGGCGACGGTGGAGAAGAGCTCCATTGTCGGGGCGCTCGCCCTCTACCTCGACTTCGTCAACCTCTTTCTCTACCTGCTTCGGATCTTCGGGCGCCGCAAGTAGGCGTATCCTTTCGGCGTGCTCGGGAACGTCTTCACGGCGATCATCACGCCGTTCCGCGAGGACGGGTCGATCGATTTCGACGCGTTCCAGAAGCTGGCGCGGCACCTGGTCGAGAACGGCTCCGACGGCGTCGTCGTGGCCGGCACGACGGGCGAGAGCCCGACGCTGTCGGACCGCGAGCGGCGCGACCTGATCAAGGCGGCGCTCGAGGCGATTCCCGGCAAGACGGTCATCGCGGGGACCGGCACGTACTCGACGGCGCATTCGGTGCATCTCACCGAGGAGGCTCACGAGCTCGGCGCTCACGCCTTCCTCGTCGTCACGCCGTACTACAACAAGCCGCCGCAGCGCGGCATCGTTGCGCACTTCGAGGAAGTGGCGAAGGCGAGTGACCGGCCGATCGTCGTCTACAACATCCCCGCACGTGTCGTCATCAACATCGAGCCCGAGACGATTTCGCGGCTTGCGGAGATCGAGACGGTTCGCGCTGTCAAGCAGGCGAACGCCGACATGGATCAGGCGAAGCACATCGTGTCGACGGGCCTCGATCTCTACGCGGGCGACGACAACATTCTGCAGTCGTTCCTCGAGATCGGCGGCATCGGTGGTATCTGCGTCCACACGCACGTCGTGGGCCCGCAGGTCGCGGAGCAGGTGCGCGCCGCGCTCGACGGCAACATCGAGCACGCGCGCGACATCGACGAGCAGCTGCTGCCGGCCTACGAGCTGCTGCAGGTGCAGACCAACCCGATCGCGATCAAGACCGCGCTCAACCTGCTCGGCCACGACGCCGGCACGTTCCGTCTGCCGATCGTGGATCCCACCGAGGACGAGGTCGCGCAGGTGCGCACGTGCCTCGAACGCCTCGGCCTGCTCGTCGCCGCGTAGCTACTCTTGCGCATCGGCTCTGACGGGATTGACGCCCCGAGTAGTTGACGAGCCGTACTCGAGGCCGCCTCGGCGGCGAAGTGCGGTGGCACCGCGGACAAGCCTTCCGCCCGCACCCCCAGGCGAGTTGTCGAAGGGAGGTGCCTCGAATGGAACGCATTCTCAGTACGGAGCTGGCTGCGCATGCCGGCGAAGAGGTTGTCCTGCAGGGCTGGCTGCACCGGCAGCGGCGGTTGGCGAACGTGTCGTTCGTCGTGCTCCGCGACCGCGCGGGGCTCGCGCAGATCGTGCTCGAAGAGGCGGCGGAGCTGCTGCCGGAGACGGTGCTCGAGGTTCGCGGCCGGGTCGTGACGGAGCCGCAGGTCGAGCTGCACGACGCGCACCTCACGGTGCTCGCCGCGCCCGCAGAGCAGCCGCCGCTCGAGCTGCACCGGCCCGAGCCGAAGGAGTCGCTGCCGGTGCGCCTCGACCTCGCGCCGCTTGCGCTACGCCATCCCGCCGTGCGCGATCGCTTCAAGGTGGCCGCGCGCGCGGTCGCGGCTTTCCGAGAGACGCTCGACGCCAAGGGCTTCACGGAGATCCAGACGCCGAAGCTCGTCGCGACGGCGACCGAGGGCGGCGCGAACCTGTTTCGCGTGGACTACTTCGGCGGCGACGCGTTCCTCGCCCAGAGCCCGCAGTTCTTCAAGCAGACGATGGTCGGTGTGTTCGAGCGCGTCTACGAGGTCGGGCCGGTGTTCCGTGCGGAGCCGCACGAGACGGGACGCCATCTCTCCGAGTACGTCTCGCTCGACGCGGAGCTCGGCTTCATCCGCGACCACCGGGACGTGATGGCGGTGCTGCGTGATGTCGTCTGCGCGATGATCGAAGCAGCCGGCGGGACGCCGCCCTCCGACGTGCCGGTGGTGCGCTTCGAGGATGTTCGCACCAGGGAGGAGCCCGATCTCGCCCCCGACGACGAGCGGCGCATCTGCGCCGAGCACGGCGAGCTCGTCTTCGTCGAGGGGTACCCGACGGCGAAGCGCCCGTTCTACACGCACCCGGATCCCGACCGGCCCGAATGGTCGCGCGGGTTCGACCTGCTGTACCGCGGGCTCGAGATCGTGACCGGCGGCCAGCGGCTGCACCGCTACGGCGACTACCTGGCGGCGCTCGGCCAGCGCAGCATCGACCCGGCGCCGTTCGGGACGTATCTCGACGCCTTCAAGTACGGGATGCCGCCGCACGGCGGCTTCGCGATCGGCCTCGAGCGGTTCACGGCCCAGGTGCTGGGGCTCGGAAACGTCCGCGAGACGGCCCTCTTCCCGCGGGACAGGAACCGCCTCGCGCCCTGACACGCCTGAGGCGTGTCCGGCGGAGTACAGGTTGTGCTGCAGGGCCGCGCTGCTCGCCCCGATGCTGCCTCCTCGGTTGCGCCGATAGCTACGGCTATCGGCGCGCCCTGCGTCCTTGCCTCGAAACGAGCATCGCACCCCTGCAACGAACGGCACCCGGCCGGACACGCCTACACTCCCCGGTCACATGATGAGGATCATCCCGCTCGGCGGCCTCGGTGAGGTCGGCAAGAACATGACCGTCTTCGAGACGGACGGCGAGGTCATCGTCGTGGACGCCGGCATCGCGTTCCCGCGTGACGAGCACCTCGGCGTGGACCTGATCCTCCCGGACTTCGGCTACCTCGCCGACAAGCACGTCCGCGCGGTCGTGCTGACACACGCGCACGAGGATCACGTCGGCGGCCTGCCGTACCTGATGCGCGAGGTGAAGGTCGACGAGGTGTGGGCGACACGGCTGACGCTCGGGCTCGTGAAATCGAAGCTCGACGAGCACGGCCTGCTGCGCTCGACCGAGCTGCGCGAGGCGGACCCGGAGGAGGCGATCGAGCTTGGACCGTTCCGGCTCGAGTTCGTGCGCATGGCGCACTCGGTCCCCGACGCGGTCGGCATCGCGATCGAGGCACACGGGCTGCGCGTGTTCCACACCGGCGACTGGAAGCTCGACCACACGCCGGTCGACGGTCTGCGCACCGACGTCGGGAAGCTCGCGGAGCTCGGCAACCGCGGCGTCGACCTGCTGCTCGGCGACTCGACGAACGCCGAGCGCCCGGGCTTCACGCGGTCGGAGCGCGTCGTCGGCGAGGCGTTCCAGCAGCTGATCCCGACGCGCCAGGGCCGCATCCTCGTCTGCAGCTTCGCCTCGAACATCCACCGCATGCAGCAGGCGATCGACGTCGGAATCGCATCCGGTCGCAAGATCGCGGTCGTCGGCCGCTCGATGCGCCGCAACCTGAACGTCGCGCGCAACCTCGGCTACGTCGAAATGCCCGATGACGCGCTTGTGCGCCCGACGGATCTCGACGACGTGCCGCCGCACGAGCAGCTGATCCTCTGCACGGGCTCGCAGGGCGAGCCGATGTCGGCACTCACGCGCATCGCGTACAACGACCACCAGTCGGTGCAGGTCGAGCGCGGCGACACGGTGATCCTCTCCGCGCGGCCGGTGCCCGGCAACGAGCTGCGCGTGCACGACACGATCAACCGGCTCACGCGGAGCGGCGCCGAAGTGCTGCACGAGGAGAACGCCGACGTGCACGTCTCCGGCCACGCGCGCGCGGAAGAGCTCCGCACGCTGCTCGGGCTCGTCCGTCCGAAGGCGCTCATGCCGATCCACGGCGAGTACCGGATGCAGGCCGCGCACGCACGCCTCGCGCAGGAGTCCGGCATGCCGGCGTCGTCGATCGTCATCGCGGAGAACGGCGACGTCGTCGAGCTCACGAGCAGCGGCGCACGCATCACCGACCGCGTCGAGGCCGGTATGACCTTCGTCGACGGGCTCGGCGTGGGGGACATCTCGGACGTCGCGCTACGGGACCGCCGCCATCTCTCCGAGGACGGGGTGCTGATCGTCATCACGACGCTCTCGGACAGCTCCGTCTCGAAGCCCGAGCTGATCGCGCGCGGGTTCGCCGAGTCGGAGGAGCTGCTGGACGAGATGCGTCGCGAAGCGGAGGAGATCGTGCGCGAGCTGCTCGAGGACGACGTGCGCGAGATCAAGCTGCTGCAGGAGCACATCCACGACGGCATCGGCCAGCTGGTCTACGACCGCACGCGCCGCCGCCCGATGATCCTCCCGGTTGTGATCGAGGTATGACCGGCGTCCCTCACCGGCACTGGCCGCCGGGCGGAGCCCGGCTCCGCCAGCGCCTGTGCCCGCAGCGGCCACGATGCTCTCCGGGCCCGTACAGCCGTACTGTTCCCTCCGGCCTCGTGCCCGCTGCGGGCACTGAGGAACGCCGGTGACGACCGTCGCGCAGCCCGAGTGGGCGGAGCTGATCGAGGAGCACGCCGTCGAGACGACGACGGCGCAGCGCCTGATCGGGCAGCTGCTCGCCGTCGAGGTGTCGTCGCTCGCGTTCTGCCGCCTGCTCGAGAAGTGGGCGCGCGGCGAGCCTGCGCCGTCGACGCCCGGCCGGCGCCAGGCGGCGCTGCGCCGCGCCGCCGACCGCGTCGAGACCGCGCTTGCCGGGCTCGAGGAGCCGCTCGGCCGGTACCTGCTCGAGCTCGAGGCGGACGCCGCCGAGGGGCGGTCGTGGTTCGGCGAGCCGAGCCAGGCGGAGCTCGTCGACTGGGAGCCCGTGCTCGACCGCGCGGGCGTCCACGTCGCCGCGCATCGAGTCGCCGTCGCGTACCTCGAGCTCGCCGTGCTCGTGCGCGCGCTCGAAGGGCTGTCGTCTGCGGTGCGCTGGCAGTCCGGGATCGACCGCGGCTCGCTCTGGGCGGGCCTGTTCGACCTGCGCGAGAACCTGCTCGGGCGCGCACTCGAAGACCTTCGCGCGATCGCGGCCTGAAGGACCAGTCGCCGCCCCGACTATGTTGGCGGCATGACCTCCCCGACATCCATCATCCTCGACTGCGATCCCGGGCACGACGACGCGATCGCCATCATGCTCGCGCTCGCGTCGCCGGAGATCGAGCTTGTCGGCATCACGACCGTCGCCGGCAACCAGACGCTCGACAAGACGACGCCGAACGCGCTGAAGGTGCTCGAGCTGCTCGGCCGGAGCGACGTCCCCGTGTACGCCGGTGCGGCGGTACCGCTCGTACGCGAGCTGCACACGGCGCCCGACGTGCACGGCGAGTCCGGCCTGGACGGTCCCGATCTGCCGCAGCCGAGCGCCAAGCCGCAGGACGGCAGCGCAGCCGAGTACCTGGCGCGCGAGATCCGCGCGCGCGACGGGAAGGTCACGCTCGTGCCGACCGGGCCGCTCACGAATGTCGCGCTCATGCTCGAGCTCGATCCCGAGGCACGGCCCGAGCGCGTCGTGTGGATGGGCGGGTCGATCGGGGAGGGCAACACCACGCCGGCCGCGGAGTTCAACGCGTATGTCGACCCCGAGGCCGCGCAGCGCGTCTTCGAAGCCGGCTTCGACACCACGATGATCGGCCTCGACGTCACCCACCGCGCCCTGATCACGGACGAGCACCGCGAGCGCCTCCGCGCCGCCGGCAAGGTCGGCAAGGTCGCAGCCGAGCTGCTCGACTTCTACGCCCGCTTCCACAAGCACCGCTACCCGGACCTTCCCGGCGCCCCGCTGCACGACCCGGTCTGCATCGCGCACGTCATCCGCCCGGGACTCGTCGAGGTGAAGGACGCGTACATCGAGGTCGACCTCGGCGAGCAGGGGCGCGGGCGCACGAACGTCGACTGGCGTGGTCGCGCGGCCAGCGGGCCGAACAACGCGAAGGTCGGGGTCGACATCGACGGGGATGCCTTCGCTGAGCTCGTGATCGAGCGGCTGGCCTCGCTCGGGTGATCGTCTTCGCATGCATCGCGCCGCACGGCGGGCTGGTCTTCGAGCAGCTCGAGGCGCCGACACGCAAGGGGATGGAAGAGCTCGGCCGCCGGTTCGCCGCCGCCGAGCCGGAGGCGAGCATCGTTCTGACGCCGCACGGCACGACCATCGACGGGCACTTCGCGGTCGTCCGCTCGATCGAGCTCGACGGCGACGCAGCGCAGTGGACGGACGAGGACTCGAGGTACAAGGGGCCCGGCGACCCGGAGCTTGCCGACGCGTGCATCGAGGCCCTGCAGGACGACGGCCTGCCGGCGCTCGGCATCACCTTCGGCGCGACGGTCGCGCACGCCTCGACGTTCCCGCTCGACTGGGGCGCGGCGATCCCGCTGTACTTCATGCGCGCGCCTGCGGTCGTCGTGTCG
>DASZBP010000172.1:0-8598 GCA_035943915.1 Gaiellaceae bacterium
CCTCGCACGGGGCGAGGACTCGATGGCGTTCGCCGCAGACGAGCTCGGCGTCGAGGTCACCGAGCTGCTGGCGCTGCATCGCGAGCTCTCACCGATGTACGACGCCGTTTCGGTGAAGCGGCTCGTCACCGAGATCAAGCGGGTGCGCCCGCACATCGTGCACACGCACACCGCGAAGGCGGGCGCGGTCGGGCGCATGGCAGCGCTGCTATCGGGCGACGCGAAGCCCCCGGTGGTCGTGCACACCTTCCACGGGCACGTGCTGCGGGGGTACTTCGACCCCGCCCGCACCGAGTTCTTCCGCGAGACGGAGAAGTTCCTCGCGAAGCACACGACGCGGCTGATCGCAGTCGGGCCGGAGGTGCGCGACGACCTGGTCGAGCTCGGCGTCGCGCCGCGGGAGAAGTTCAGCGTCATCCGCCTCGGCATCGACCTCGAGGACCGCGTCACCGGTGACGGACCGGAGCTGCGCCGGCAGTTCGGGATTCCGCCGAACCGGTTCGTCGTCGGCTGGGTGGGGCGCATGACGGGCATCAAGCGCGTGCCTGACGTGCTCGCCGCGTTCGCGCGGCTCGTGGAGCTCGGCGTCGACGCGCAGCTCGTCCTGGTCGGCGACGGCCCGGAGCGCGCCGCCCTCGAGCGACGCGCGCGGGATCTGGGCATCCAGCGGCGCACGCTGTTCGCGGGCTACCAACGCGATATCGGGCCGTACTACGACCTCTTCGACGCATTCCTGCTGCCGTCCGGGAACGAGGGGACGCCGGTCGTCGCGATCGAGTCCCTCGCTGCGCAAATCCCCATCGTCGCAACGCGCGTCGGCGGCCTGCCGGACGTCGTGCGCGACGGCGTCGACGGGTTCCTCACCAAGGTCGGCGACATCGAGGCCCTCGGCGGGCACCTCGCCGCGTTGGCGAACGACCCGGAGCTCCGTGCGCGCATGGGTGCCGCGGCCCGCGAGCACGTCGTGCCGCGCTACCGCGTCTCCCGTCTCGTCGACGACATCGACGGGCTCTACCGCGAGCTGCTCGCGGATGCAGGCGTGTCGCTGCCGCGCGCGGCCTAGCCGGCTTCGGCCATCTGCAGGAACGCGTTGAAGCTCGGCTTGTGGCGACCGGATGCCGTGATCAACCCGGACTGCCAGCCCGAGACCATCGGCTCGTCGCGCAGCAGGAACCAAAGCATCATGTCGACGCGCGGGTTCTTGCGGGCGATCGAGAACGCCTCCTTCAGGTACAGCGCCTGCTTCACGTATGAGACGCCGAACAGCGTGTCGGGCGGGTTCGTCTGGTAGCCGTACTCGGTGATCCAGATCCGCTTGTTGCCGTACAGCTGCGTGACGAGCTTGACGAGGTCGCCGAAGTTACCGAGCGTCACCGCCGTCGCGGGAGCGCCTTTGGCGGTGACCGGCTTCGTCGTCGGCTGATCGGTTGGGCCCGCGTAGTACGGATGGTGCGCCCACGCGTCGAACGTCTTGAGCCCCGCCGTCTTCACGGCCCGCAGGAACGCGAGCGGCGAGACGGACGGACGCGAGCTGCTCGGGTTGTTGTTCCCGCGCGGTGCTGTGCCGCCACAGGCGACCCGCTCGTTGCCGAGCAGCGTCGCGTGCACGCCCTGGTAGATCGCATTGCAGATCTGCGCGTACGCCGTCGCACTCACGATGTTCCAGCCCTTCGAAGTCTTCTTGTACTGCGGCGAGAGGAACACCGGGTTGTTCGGCTCGTTCCACGCAAGCCACTCCTTGACGGGCGGCAGCAGCCGGTTGTCGGTCCCCGGCCACGCCCCGCCATACCGCTTCGCTGCTGCAAGCGCGAAGTTGCGCAGGTCGGTCGCGCGCGTCGGCGCCACGTTCAGGCCCTTGCCGCCGTTCGCCCAGCCGGGCGTTCCGTAGATCGAGAAGAGCACGTGCACGCCGTCCTGCGCCGCGTAGTTCACGGTGCGGTCGTAGAGCGACCAGTCGTACGCCGGGTCGTTCGGGTTCGTCGCGTTCGCAGGCCGCGTCCGCGCGACGCCTTGAGAGCCGCCCCAGTAGAGGTTGACGCGGATCTCCTGGACATGAAGCTGCTTGAACGTCGCGAAGACCTGCGGGACGTTGCCGTACATCGTCTGCGCGTGGTCGTAGATGCCAACGCGCATGAAACGCGACGCATCGGCCGCGGACGCCGCGAGCAGCGCCGTGCCGATGACGGCGAAGAGAAACCATACGCGGCGCATCAAGCCTCGACCGGCTCCCGGCCGAGCGCGCGAAGCCAGCGCTTCAACCCCTCCTCGAGATCGATCTCGGGCTCCCAGCCGAGCACCTGGCGCGCCCGCGTGATGTCGGGGCGGCGCACCTTCGGATCGTCCATCGGCAGCGCTTCGAACACGACTTCACTCGTCGAGCCGCTTACGCGGATGACGGTCTCCGCCAGCTCGAGCATCGTCACCTCGTGATCGGGGTTGCCGAGATTCACGGGGTAGTGCTCTTCGCTCATCATCAGCGTGTAGAGCCCGCGGATCAGGTCGTCGACGTAACAGAGCGACCGGGTCTGCGAGCCGTCGCCGTACACCGTGAGCGGCTTGCCGGCGATCGCCTGGTGCAGGAAGTTGACCGACGCTCGCCCGTCGTTCTTGCGCATGCGCGGCCCGTACGTGTTGAAGATGCGCGCGATCGTCGTGTCGACGCCCTGCTGCAGGTGGTACGTCATCGTGAGCGCTTCGGCGTAGCGCTTCGCCTCGTCGTACACGCCGCGCGGCCCGATCGGGTTGACGTTGCCCCAGTACTCCTCCGGCTGCGGATGGATCTCCGGGTCGCCGTACACCTCGCTCGTCGACGAGATGAGGAACCGCGCGCGCTTCCACTTCGCGAGGCCGAGCGCGTGGTGCGTGCCGTACGAGCCGACCTTCAGCGACGCCAGCGGCGCGCGCAGGTAGTCGACGGGGCTCGCGAGAGCGGCGAGATGAAAGACGTAGTCGACGCTCTCGTCGATCCAGATCGGCTCGGTGACGTCCGCGTACTTGAACGCGAACTCTGGCTCGCGGGCATGCGCGATGTTCTCGAGCGAGCCAGTCTCGAGGGTGTCGACGCAGATGACGCGGTGCCCGTGCTCGATCAGGTGATCGCAGAGATGCGAGCCGAGAAAGCCGGCGCCGCCGGTCACGACAGAGGTTGCCATCGGGAAGATGGTACTCGGCCGCTTGGCGGGTGCTGCTCTCCCTTACGAAGGCTTTGCAACCGCAGACGCTCGGTTGACTTCTGCCGCCGCAGGCCGATACTGCAGACTGGCACCGAACGACGGAAGGCTCGACACCTCTTGGACAGCGATACACCGCCTCTGCTCGCGACGGTCCATATCCAGCGGACCGGCGGCACGACGCTCGAGAACCTCCTGGTGCGGCACTTCGGGCGGGCCCACCGGAAGATCAGCTGGAAGAACGGCTGGGACGACGTCATAGCCCAGGTGCGCGATGCCGGCGGCGATCCGGCGACGAGGTCGATCCGCGGCCATTTCCCATTCTCCTTGCGCCGGTTGCTGCCGCAGGACACGCGTTTTGCGACGTTCTTCCGGGACCCGGTCCGCCGAATCGTCTCGCACTACGACCTGTTCCAGCAGCACCCGAACGTCGCCGGTATCTACGGGCTTCCCGCCGTGCCGCAAGGGGTGTCGCTCGAGGAGGCGGTAGGGAGCGGCGAGTACTTCCTGGACAACGTGATGACCCGGATGCTCTCGGATGCCCCGTCACCGTTCGAGGAGCCCACGCGCGAGCATCTTGCCCAGGCCATTCGGAATCTCGAGACGTTCGACGTCGTGGGACTGACAGAGCGGTACGAAGAGTCACTCGTGCTGTTCCAGAGGACGTTCGACTTGCCCTTCGTGATGCAACCGCGCGCGAACGCGACGCAACGCTCCGGTGCGGCGGAGATCCCCGCATCGACCATCGAGTTGATCCGCGACCGAAACCTGCTTGACCTCGAGCTGTACGCCGCGGCGCTCGCGCGATTCGACGAGCTGGTCGCCACCGCGTCGACAGATCCGGCTTTCACATTCGACGTCGATGTGCTCCGCGCCGCCGCTCGCGGCGTCCCCCGGTTGGCCGACCGCGACGCCGCAGTCGCCATTCGCGCGCTGGTTCTACAAGCCGAGTTCGAGCAGTACGAGCGGCGTCAAGAGACGACGAAGCTCAAGAGCAAACTGGAACGGCTCGAGCGTCGGATGCAGAAACGTGGCCAGCCTTCACTGAAGGCTGCGCTGCGGATGCGCTTCGCCGGCTCGCGCAAGCGACGTTAGCGTCACCCGGCGGAGCCGGAGATCATCACCGAGCCCGCGATCTCCCGAGCGGGCGTCCGCTCGAGCAACTCCCCGAGTCGGATCACGGTCGGCACGGCGACACGGGGTGTCGCCGGATGGACGAAGTCGAACGCCCGCGACTCGTCGACCACGAAGCCGTGCCGCTCGAAATCCGCGCGCAACTGTCCGGGCCGGAATGCCGTCTCGTGCTCGGTGGTGTGGCGCAATCGTCCGACGAGTCGAATCGCCCGCTCGGCCCACACCTGGGGATTTGCGATGTTCGGCTCGCTGAAGGCG
Source organism: Gaiellaceae bacterium (assembly GCA_035943915.1). GTDB lineage: Bacteria > Actinomycetota > Thermoleophilia > Gaiellales > Gaiellaceae > PALSA-600. The sequence continues at coordinate 4,563 of DASZBP010000172.1, forward strand.
AACCGCCCACCCGGCTCGAGAACGCGCGCGATCGTCGCGAGAGCGAGATCGAGGTTCACGTGGTGGAGGATGCTCACGCCGACGACCGCGTCGAACGTGCGGCCTGCGAGCCCTTCACCAGTCTCGATGTTGCCGACGACGATCTCGGCTCTTCCGTTCACACGCTGACGGCAGATCTCGGCTGTCGCCTCGCTCAGCTCGAGCGCCGTCAGAACGGAGCCCGTGTCGAGCAGCCGCGCAGTGAACTCCCCGGTGCCTGCGCCGATCTCGAGGCAGCGCACACCTGGGCCAAGACCTGCTGCCTCCGCGAGGAACGCAGCCCGGCGAGCCGCGCGGATCTTGCCTGCCGGCGACGTCCAGCCCCAGACACGCTCGAGATCACTCGACGCGATGTCGGCTCCTTGCCGGCGCTCGCGCTCGTACCGCGCCGCCGCGTCCTCCCGCGAAAGACCGTCGCTCACGGACGAACCACGTCGATCTTCAGCCGCCGGAACGCCGACAGCGATGTTCGCACCAGGAGCCACCCATGCCGGAACCGTGAGATGTTCGTGCTTCCGTACTTGCGGGCGCTGTAGCGCACCGGGACGTCGCTGATCTTCAGCCCTAGGCGTGCGGCACCGAGCAGGAGATCGAAGTCCCCGAACGGATCGGATGCGCCGAACTCCGCGCGCCCTGCAGCGATCCGCTCGTAGTCCGAGCGCAGCAACGCCTTCGTTCCGCACAGCGTGTCCTTGACGTGCTGGTCGATGAGGAAGCTGAAGACGCCGGAGAAGAACTTGTTGCCGGCGATGTTCAACAACTGCATCGCATGCGGCTCGAGCGCGTACACCAGCCTCGACCCGTTTGCGAACTCGGCGCGGTTGCTTGCGATCGCGTCGTAGAACTTCGGCAGGTCGTCGGGCGAGACCGTCATGTCGGCGTCGAAGATCATCACCATGTCACCGGACGCATGCTCGAAGCCCTTGCGAACCGCGTCGGCTTTGCCGCGACCTTCCTGCGTATGGAAGACGAGCTTCCGCTCGGGATGCAAGACGATCTGCCGTTCGATCTCGGCGCTCGTGTCATCCGTCGACCCACCTTCGACGAAGACGATCTCAGTGCTCTCGCCCATGTCGGGGATGCGCCGGACGATCTCCGCAATCGTTCCCGCCTCGTTCCTGCAGGGCACGATCACCGACACGGAGCGCACGTCCTTCTCCATCCCGACGGGCCGCGCAACGACCCAGTACGTGAGGCAGAGCTTGTTGAACGGCCACACGTTGGCGACGACACCGTTCAGAATCCCGGAGAGCACAGGCACGCGTTTCGGGAACAGGATCCTGCGCGTGCTCGAGACGACCTCGAACCCGGCGAGCTGAAGGAAGCCGGCGATGTCGTGGGCGTCGACCCAGTTTCGCAGCGGCTTCTGCGGCTTCAGCTTCAGCAGCTCGAGCACGCGAATCAGCGGCCGCCAGAGCTGGGCGTACGAATGGACGATCACGCGGGTCCCCGGGTGGGAGACTTCGCGCGCCCTGCGGAACATCTCGAGCAGGTCGTTGGCGAACGGCACGACGTCGGAGAAGATGACGTAGTCGAACGTCCCGTCGATCTCGATGTCCTCGCCGGCGCATGCGATGAACGTGAGCCTCGGATGCCGGACGGCGGCAGCCGCAGCCATCTCCGGGCTGACGTCGACCCCGACGCCGACGCTCGGCTCGAGCGCCCCGATCAGATCCCCTCGGCCGCAGCCGATCTCGAGCACGCTCGAGCCCTTCGGGACGAGGAACTTGAAGATCGACTCGATCAACCGGTGATAGCCCTGGTTGCGCTGCGCCCAGCGCTCGTTGTCTTGCACGAACCCGTCGAAGAACCGCGCGACGTCGTCGAGGGTCGGGTTCGCGGGCTCCGCGACAGCGCTCCCGGCCACGAGGTCGGGCCCCGTCACGATGCGGCCGGGCCGGTGCTGCGGCGCTCGAGGACGATCAGACAGCGGAACGCGGCGAGCGGGAGAAGGAACGAGAGTGCCCGCTCGATCGCGCGCAGCGGCCGATACGACGCGCTGGGCGCGAGCGGCCGGCGCGACAGGCCGCCGGTCAGGATGTAGAGGAAAAGCGAAGTGAGGCTGCGCTCCACGATCGCAAGCCCCGGCCAGAGGCGGCCGACCTCGTCCGCGTTTCGGAAGAACGCGACCGTCGGCCGGGCGATGTTGGCGTCGAGTGGGGCGGCGATCGCCGTGTTCTCGTCGAGACCGGTCCCCGCGAAATCGAGATCCTCGTGGTGGAACCATCGATACGCGATGGTCGACAGAGGGGAGCAATACGGCTCCAGCATCACAACCCGGCCGCCCGGAGCGAGCACACGCTGGGCCTCGTCGAGGAATGCGGAGGGCCGCACGAGATGGTGGAAGACGTCCACGAGGACGACGTTCGCGACCGTCCCGTCGTCGAATGGCAGGTTCTCAGCATCGATCACCCGGTCGGCCCACGCCGTCTGCTCGACGTCGCTGGTGAGAAGCTCCGGCACGACCTCCTTCAACTGACCGATCCCGCTCCCGAGCTCGACCGTCACGCCGGGAACGGCCGCGAGCCGCGCTGCGAGCTCGCGATGCCAGTCGCCGTAGACCTGCCGCAGGAGCCCTCGTTCACGCCAGGCGGATTCGTGGTCCGCCAGCGCAGCCTCCAGCGTCTGCGGGGTCGGCGTCATCCGGCGATCGTAGCCGCGCGTCTGGGGACCGTTCGAATCGTCAACTATGATCGGCCGCGGTGTCCGGCAGGAGGCGCAGACTTCTTCCCAGTGCCGGATTCCTGAGCGTCCCTGGCGTGCGGACGCTGCTCCTGCTCGCGTTCGGCGCTGCCGTGGCGTTGCCGGCGATCCTCGCGCTGCCGCCGGACGACGAGGGGCTCGCGATCGAGATCGCCACGACGAAGTTCCAGCAGGCCGCGCTCGCAGTCGGCCAGTACCCGTTCTGGGATCCGCTCTCGGGATTCGGCGCGCCGCAGCCGCTCAGCGAGTCCCTGATCTTCCACCCGTTCCTGCTCCTCGCCGCCGTCTTTCCGCTGGCGACAGCGATCGGGCTTCTCTACCTGCTGCAGGTGTGGGTGGCGGTGTTCGCCGTGTGGGGCTGCTGCCGCCACCTCGGCCTTCGGAGGCCGACCGCTGCGCTCTGCACGGTCACCTTCGCGCTCAGCTCGAGCGCGGTCGAGTACCTGAACGGCGACTTCTGGCCTTCCGTGATGGTCGGCTGGTCGCTGTCGCCGCTCCTGCTGCTGCTCGTCCTGAAGCTGTTCGACGCCCGGAGCCGGTCGCTGAGACTCGCGTGCTCGCTCGGTGCCGGCGTGTGTGCCGCTCTGATGCTCCTCGACGGGCATGCCGGCGCGTTCCCGTACCTGGCACTCGGGTTCGTCGCATTCTTCGCAGGCGAATGGCGGCGGGTGCGACAGCTCTGGCCGTGGTTGCTGCTCGCCCTCGCGACCTTCGTCCTGGGCATTGCGACGAAGCTCTTGGATGTCGGCCTCGAGGCTGCGCGCGAGCCGTCGGCACCGCGGCTGCAGATCCACTACGGGTTCGATCTCTGGCGCCTGTTCTTCTATCCCCTGCACTCGCCGTTCGGCGCTCCGGCCGCCCCTCCCGACCGGCTGCTCGCAATCGGGGGGCCGTTCGCACTCCTGATCCTGCTGGGGCTCCGCCGCGCAACGGGCCGTTATGTGAACGGGCTGCGACTCGTCGTCATCGTCACGTTCGCCGCGTGGTTCGTCCCGGTGCACCTGATCTCCGTGCTCTCGGGAAACTTCCTGACCCGCGACCCGCTGATCCTGTTCGGGGCGCTGCTCGCCGGCCTCATGCTCGAGCAACTCTGGCGCGAATGGCCCGCACGCCGAAACCTGCTGCTGGGTGCCTCAATCCTTCAGGTCCTGGTCCTCGTCGTCGGCTTCTGGCCCTCGTACCACTCGGGCCTGCAGCGCTGGCGCGACTTCAGAGGCGGCGACACCAGCGCCTCGTTGAAGGGGTCGCTCGAGAACCTGCCGGTCTACCGCTATTTCGAAGGCCTTCCGCGCAT
>DASZBP010000173.1:0-4555 GCA_035943915.1 Gaiellaceae bacterium
TGCTCGGTCCATGATCCGCGCCGTCGTTGCTCTTCTGGTCGCCGCCGGGCTTGCGTGCGCCGCCGCGCCGGCGTCGCAGCGGGCGCGCGCGATCGAGCCGGGCGTCAAGGTCGGGCCGGTCGCCGTCGGCGGCCTGCTCGCCGTCCCCGCACGCGAGCGGATCGCCGCAGCGCTCGACGCTCCGCTCCAGGTCGGCGACACGCAGGTCGCGCCCCGCGCGCTGGGTGCGCGCCTCGACGAGAACGCCGCGGTGAGCGCCGCCCTCGCCGCCACCCCGGGCAGCACGATCGCGCTGCCGGTCAAGGTCGCGCCGCGGAAGCTCGACGCATTCGTCGCGTCGCTCGCCAAGCGCTACAACCGGGCGCCGGTCGCGCAGCGCGTCATCGGAGCGACGGACGAGGAGCCGGAATTCGCACCCGGCAAGGCAGGCGCGGCCGTCGACCAGGCAGCGATGCGCACCGCCGTCACCAACGCCCTCGCGTCGCACACGCCGGTCAAGCTGATCACGCGCGCCGTCCCGGCGAAGCGGCTCACCGGAGCCGTAATCGTCGTCAACCGCGCCGAGAACAAGCTGCGGCTGTTCGACGGCACGAAGCTCGTGCGCGTCTTCTCGGTCGCGACGGGGCAGTCGATCTACCCGACGCCTGCCGGCGTGTGGTTCATCAAGGACAAGCAGATGAACCCGTGGTGGTACCCGCCGACCTACGACGCGTGGGCGAAGGGGCTCAAGCCGGTGCCGCCGGGGCCGGGCAATCCACTCGGTACGCGCTGGATGGGGCTGAACGCTCCCGGCGTCGGCATCCACGGCACGGACGCGCCCACCTCGATCGGCTACAGCGCATCGCACGGCTGCGTGCGCATGCAGATCCCCGACGCCGAATGGCTGTTCCCCCACGTGAGTGTCGGAACGCCCGTGGTGATCCTGTGACCTATTCGGTAAGCCGCTTCGACGAGATCGAAGAGATCGACGACGGCCGCGCGCCGTTCCGCCCCGTGCGGCATCACTTCGGCATCACGTCGTTCGGCGTCAACACGTTCACCGGCACGAAGGCCGGCGACCGCATCATCAACGAGCACAGCGAAGAAGAAGAGCAGGAGGAGCTCTACGTCGTGCTGGAGGGTCGCGCGACGTTCGTGCTCGACGACAAGCGCGTCGACGCGCCGGCCGGCACGCTCGTGTACGCCGAGCCGGGCACGAAGCGCACCGCGTTCGCCGAGGAGGACGGCACGACGCTTCTCGTCGTCGGAGGCCAGCCGGGCGAGGCATACACCGTGCATGGTTTCGAGATCTGGGCGCCGTTCCAGCAGCTCTACGTCCAGGGCAAGTACGCAGAAGCAGCAGACGCCGCCCGCGGCCCCGTCGAGGCGCATCCCGAGTACGCAGCGCCGTTCTACAACCTCGCGTGCTGCGAAGCGCTCGCGGGCCGCAAGGACGACGCACTCGGGCATCTCGAGCATGCACTCTCGAAATCGCCCGAGCAGACCCGGCAGTGGGCGAGCGGCGACTCCGACCTCGACTCGCTCCGCGACGAGCCGGAGTTCCAGCAGCTATTCGCGGGGTAGCGAGACCCCGAGGTACGTCAGCAGCACGACGACCGCGAGGAGTGCGACGGCGCCCGCGGCGAGCAACCGTGGGTGCCCCCAGTCGCGCACCGAGTCGGCAAGCGCGCGTCCGAGGAGGATCAGCACGGCGAGCACCATTCCGGCGCCGACGACGAGCGCCGGCAGCCAGATCAGGAACTTGGTCACCGTTCCGGTGGCGAGCAGGAGGTCCACTACGATGCGCATCGTGCCTGACACGCACCCAGGGGCCGATTCCAACTACAGCTCGGGCAGCGACTACGTCGTCGAGTTCCTCGGCTACCGCTTTGCGTTCAGCGAGACCGACTTCGAGGGGCGCGTCGTCGCGGCCGCTGTGAAGCTCGGTGTCGTCGCGACCCCCGAGCTGGACGACGACGAGACGGCCGATCTCGTGACGCTCGCCGCGCAGGGCGTGATCGACGAGCCGTCGTCGCGGCTCGGCCGTTACCTCGTCCGCAACTGGGAGCGCGTGTCGCTCGTGAACGGCGAGTCGCTCGTCTACTGGCTCCGCAAGCTCATCTTCCGCGGCGCGTGGCTCGACCATCAGGTGAAGCGCAGCGCACTCGAAGTCGTCTGGGACGACCGTGAGGCGGAGTTCGCGTACCAGCATCCCGGCGGCGGGCGCCCGCTGCTCGAGCTCGCCCCCGTCCCGTCGTGGCACGAGCTCAAGTTCCGGCCATAGGAGTCGCGTACCTGGCGGCGCTGCTCGGCGCCGACCACTTCGCGACGTATCACGAGCAGCTCGCGCTCGGCGTGCTCACGTGGCTCGTGTTGTTCGCCGCGCTCACGCGCGTGACGCTCGAGCGGCGCGTGCAGACGCTCGGCGTCGTCGCGTTCGCGACCGTCGGCGAAGTGACCGGCTCCCTGATCTGGGGTGTCTACCACTATCGCCTGCACAACCTGCCGCTGTTCGTCCCGCCTGCGCACGGCATCGTCTACCTCACGGGGCTCGCACTCGCGCGCGCACTCGTCGGTCATGCGCGCGCCCTCGTCCTCACCGCCGCGACGATCGCGGCGACGTGGGGCTTGCTCGGCCTTACCGTGCTCCCACGCCGAGACGTCGCCGGCGCAGTCGGCGTGCCGCTGCTGCTGCTCTTCCTCTGGCGCTCGCATTACCGCGCTATCTACGCCGGCGTGTTCCTGATCGTCGCGGCGCTCGAGCTGTACGGGACCGCGATCGGGACGTGGCACTGGTCGCGCGACCTGCCCGGGCTCGGCATCCCCGACGGCAACCCGCCTTCAGGAGTGGCGAGCGGCTACGTCTGGTTCGACGTGATGGCGCTGCTGATCGCACCGATGATTCTTCGGCCGGTCCGTAGTCTCAGCTCCACATGAAACTTCTCCTCACATCCGGGGGCGTCAGCAACCCGAGCATCGAGAACGCGCTGATCGAGCTGCTCGGCAAGCCGATCGCCGAATGCAACGCGCTCGTCGTGCCGACCGCGACGTACGCGCATCCCAAGGCAGGCCCACGCCAGGCGTGGCAGACGGTGAGCGGCAACGAGCACCGGAGCCGGCTCGTCAACCTCGGCTGGAAGACCATGGGGATCCTGGAGCTCACCGCGCTGCCGACCCTCGGCGAGGACCGGTGGCTCCCGCTGCTCCGCGAGACCGACGTCCTGCTCGTCGACGGCGGCGACTCCGCCTACCTCTGCCATTGGATGCTGGAGTCGGGGCTCGCCGACCTGCTCCCCACGCTCGACCTCGTATGGGTCGGCGTCAGCGCAGGGAGCATGGTCATGACCCCACGTACAGGAATGGACTTCATCACGTGGCGCCCGGAGAACGGCGACACGATGCTGGGAATGGTGGACTTCTCGATGTGCCCGCACATCGCGCCGCCGGGGCAGTTCGGCAACACGATGGAAGAGGCAGAAGAGTGGGCCGCGACGATCGACGGTCCCGCCTACGCCGTCGACGACCAGACGGCGTTCAAAGTCGTCGACGGAAACGTCGAAGTCGTGTCCGAAGGAACCTGGAAGCTCCTGCACGCATGAAAATGCTGCTCACCTCCGCCGGCGTCAAGAACCGGACGATCCACGGCGCGCTCGTCGACCTGCTCGGCAAGCCGATTGCCGACTGCGCCGCCCTGCTCATCCCGACCGCGAGCTACGGCCACCCCATGAGGCTCCCGGGGCCTGGGTACCGGTTCATCACCGGGACGTCCGGCCAGCCCATGGCCGAGCTCGGCTGGAAGTCCCTCGGCGTGCTGGAAGTCGCCGCGCTGCCCGCCCTCGAACGGGAGAACTGGCTGCCCATGGTCGAGAAGGCGGACGTCCTGCTCGCGAACGGCGGCGACGCTCTGTTCCTGGCCCACTGGCTGCGCGAGTCAGGGCTCGCCGAGCTCCTGCCGTCGCTGGACGCGCCGTGGGTCGGCTTCAGCGGCGGGAGCATGGCGATGACGCCACGGATCGGAGAGGACTTCAAGAGCTGGAATCCGCCTGACGGTGGTGATGCCGCGCTCGGGATCGTCGGCTTCTCGATCTTCCCGCACGTCGACCACCCCGACTTGCCGGAGAACACGATGGCCGAGGCCGAGCGCTGGGCGTCCGGGCTCGGGAACCCCGCGTACGCCATCGACGACGACACCGCGATCAGAGTCGTCGACGGCGAGATCGACATCGTGACCGAAGGGAACTGGCGCTACTTCGATTAGGGCTACGGCGCGGAGTCGAGCCCGGCGAACTCGGTCTGGAGACGGCGCGCCTCCGCGGCGCACCACTCCTGCGTGATCGCGTAGCCGAGCCGCACCGACGTCAGCGCTGCAAGACGCTGGCCGAGCCGGCGGCAGAGCAGCGTGAACCCGCGCGGCGCCGCGTCGGTGTGCGCGACGAACAGCACGCCGCGCGCGATGCCGGTGAGCTCGAGCAGGTAGTACGAGCGAACGCCCGGCTCACGGTCGAGCGGCTCCGGCAGCTTCACGACGGCGGCGTCCTGGACGCAATACGGGAACCGCCCGTTCGCGAGCACCGAC
>DASZBP010000174.1:0-9635 GCA_035943915.1 Gaiellaceae bacterium
CTGTGCGGGGTCAGGCACGTGTCTGACCCCGTTTTACGGCGATGGAGAGACAAACGCCTGCATCCTGGCGCGTTCGGCGATTTTGCGAATGCGCCAACTTCGCGAAAAGAGTGTGTCGGCCCTTGCGGTGCGCGATGGCTAGCGGGTAGCGCGCGTGAAGGAGACTTTGCGGTCGATCTCCTCGAAGCCGACCGACGCATAGAGCTCGCGCGGGATGGGATACGCGTCGTCGCCGCGGCAGCTGACAAGTGCCGTCCTCGCGCCCTCGGCGCGCAGGCGCTGTAGCGCGAAGAGGTTCGTCGCGCGCGCAAGGCCGCGACGGCGGTGATCCGCGTGCGTGCCTACCGGCTCGAACTCGCCGACCGCATTCCTCTCGTCGAGCCACGCGAGCGCGTACGACGCAACGTGCCCGTCCGGCCCGACGCACACGCAGTCGAGATCCGCGCGATACGGCCAGCCGCCGCGCACGAGCTCGTACACCTCCACCGTCATGCGCGAGCCCGGCGCGAACGCCGAGCCGTGCGCAGCCGCGCGCGACGCGAGATCGTCGTACTCCGCCATCGTCGTCAGCCAGTAGCCGTCCGGCACCTCCGGCTCCTCGATCCCCTCGAACGTCCGCGCGTTCGTCTTGAACCAGATGCCGTTCGGATCGTGCGCCAGCCCATGCCGGCCGAGCAGCTCTTCGTCGCGCCACGGCGCGATGACGCGTCCCGGCTGAGCCCACTCGAGCGCCGGGTCCACGTTGCCGCCGTCGTACTCCAGATCTGCCCCGTCGCGATAGCCCCACGCGCCGTCGAAGAAGCACACCTCGTGACCGATGCGCCCGATCTGCGCCGCCCAGAACGCGATGACGCCGAATGTGCAGCGCACGTCGGGCCAGCGCCCCTGGCACAGCTCGAGCATCTTCGTCAGATCCTTGCGCGTCATGGCCAGCGCGCCGCGCGGTACGCATAACCCGCGAGCGGGCGGCCGAGCACGCTCTCGAGCCAGCGTGCAGTCTCGACGAGCGCGCCGAAGTCGATTCCCGTGTGCACGCCGTCGCGCTCGAACTGCCACACGAGGTCCTCCGTCGCGATATTGCCCGTCGCGTTCGGCGAGAACGGGCAGCCGCCGAGCCCGCCCACCGACGCATCGAACACGGACGCACCGGCCTCGACCGCCGCCCATGCCGCCGCGTAACCCGTGTTGCGCGTGTTGTGCAGATGGACGCCGACCGGCGGGCCGAGGATCGACACCCGCTCCACCAGCTCACGCACGCGCCGCGGCGTCGCAACCCCGATCGTGTCCGCGAGGACGATCTCCCCCGCGTTGCGCACGCGCTCGCACACGTCCGCGACCGCGGCCGCGTCGACCTCACCCTCGAACGGGTCCCCGAACGCGCACGACACCGTCACCGTCGTCGGCACGCTCGCTTGCGCGAGGATCGTCTGCACACGCGCCACTGCTTCGTCGAGCGTCGCGTTGCCGTTGCGCTGGTTGAACGTCTCCGTCGCCGCGAGCGTGCAGTTGACGCGATCGAGCCCTGCCTCTGCGAAGCGCTCGTACCCGCGCTCGTTGAGCACGAGCCCCGACAGCTCTGATGCGCCGCGGTCCGCAAGCGCGACGACCTCCTCCGCGTCGGACATCTGCGGCACGCGGTCGCCACGCACGAACGACACCGCTTCGACGCGCGGAACGCGCGCAGCGCACAGCCGCGACACGAGCTCTGCCCGTGTCGCGGCCGTCAGGACGTCTGGCTCGTTCTGCAGGCCGTCGCGCGGGCCGACGTCGCAGACGACGATCACGCCGGGAGCGTACTTACGTCGCCAGCGGTGACGGAGGCAGGTCGAGCGGCTCCGCCGCCACGTCGCGCCGCACGTCGCCGGAGACGAAGTACCCGGCTACGCCGATGAGGATGATGATCGCGAGCGTGCCGAGCGTGAGTGCTTCGAACTCCCAGCGCGGCACGCCCCACGAGCCCTTGAACCCGTAGCCGACGCCGAAGACCTTCTCGAGCACGTCCGGGAAGATCGCCTCGAACGAGCCGAGCAGGATCCAGCCGGTAGTGAGGATCGTCGAGATCCAGAGGCCGGTCATCCCCCATGGATGTACGTACGGCCGCTCCACGTTCGGATACGCGTAGCGAAGCTTCAGCACCGCCGGGAAGATCCAGAGGTAGGAGAGCAACGTCGTGGAGATCGCGATGTCGAGGACGACGGTGAACGCGTTCGCGGTGCTCTGATGCTTGAGCAGGATGATTGCCGCGATGCAGAAGATGCTCGAGGCGATGCCCGACATGACGTTGACGCGCACCGGGGTGCCGAGCTTGCGGTTGAAGACGCCGAAGAACCTGAACCACGCGCCGTCGTACGATGCGACCGCCTGAATGCGATCCGAGCCGATCATCCACACCGCGCCGGAGGTAACGAGGGCGGCGATGAAGCAGAGCGTCATCACGATCAGCAGGGCATGCGCCGCGCCGCCGTACACGCCATGGAAGGTCAAGGTCACCGCGTCGATGAAGCCACCAATCGACGTGACCTTGCTCGCGGGCAGCACGAGCAGGATGCAGAAGATGGGGACGACGTACATGAGGACACCTGCGATCCCGCTGCGCAGGACGGAGAGCGGCACGTCGCGCTGCGGGTCCTCCATCTCCTCGGCCGCGCCGTTCTGCAGCTCGAACCCGACATAGTTGAAGAGCAGGATCGGCACGAGGCCGAAGAAGACTGCGCGCGTCGGGCTCAGGTGGCCGAACTGGAAGCCGGCGACACCGTGCCTGATGCCGTAGATGATCACCGTCAGCGAGAAAAAGCCGAGAACGACGCCGCGCAGGATGGCGCCCACGTTCGGGATCCACTTCCCGTAGCGCAGCGAGATGATCGCGACACCGATCGAGATCCAGATGAACGAAAGCTTGAAGACGTAGTCGCCGACCGAGCCGCTGCCGATCTTGAAGATCTGGCCGCTCCACGAGTCGTGCGCGATGAAGGCGAGCGAGCCGCCGACCCACAACGGATTCGTGACCCAGTACAGAATCGACGCGATTCCGCCGTGCAGGCGCCCGAACGCCATCTTCGTCCACTCGTATGGGCCACCCTCCTGCGTGAACGCCGATCCGACCTCGGACATCAGGAGCATGTACGGCGCCACGAAGACGACCGCCAGGATGACGAGCCAGAGGAACCCTTCCGGGCCGTTCGACGCGACCGTGCCGAGCGTGTCGAGACCGACGAACGCGCAGATGCTGAAGAACACCATGTCGAACCGGCGCAGCGACTTGATCAGCTTCGCCTTCTCGGCAAGGGCGAAGGCCGTCGTCTGTTCAGCAACCGCCATGATCCCTCCTTAGGAGATTCGCGCCCACGCCTCGGCGAGCACTTCGCCGAGGATTCCAACCAGCTCGTCGAATTCCTGCTCGCCGGCGATCAGCGGCGGAGAGATCTGGATGACGGGATCACCGCGGTCGTCGGCGCGGCAGATGAGGCCCTTCTCGAACAAACGCGGCGAGAGGAACCCGCGCAGCAGCGACTCGGACTCGTCGTGGTCGAACGTCGCACGCGTCTCCTTGTCCTTCACGAGCTCGAGCGCCCAGAGATAGCCGGTGCCGCGCAGGTCGCCGACGATCGGCAGCTCGAGCAGGCTCGCGAGCTTCTCCTGCAGCACGTGCTGCTTCTCGTCGACGCGCTCGACGATCTTCTCGCGCTTCATGATCTCGATGTTCTTCAGCGCGACGGCGCACGCGACCGGATGACCGCCGAACGTGATGCCGTGGGCGTACATCGCCGACTCATCGCTGAACGCGTCGAACACATGATCCGCGGCGAGGACGGCGCCGATCGCTGCGTACGACGATGACAGCCCCTTTGCGCTCGTGATCAGGTCCGGGCGAATGTCGTACTTCTCGCTGGCGAACCACGCGCCGGTGCGGCCGAAGCCGGTGATCACCTCGTCGGCGCAGAGCAGGATCCCGTAGCGGTCGCAGATCTCGCGTACCCCGGCGAAGTAGCCGGCCGGCGGCGTGAAGGAGCCGCCCGCGTTCTGCACCGGCTCGAAGATGACCATCGCCACCGTCTCCGGGCCCGCTTGCTGGATCGCGCCGTCGAGATCCTCGAGCAGGAACGCGGTGAACTCCTCCTCGGTCTCCCCGGACGGCCGGTGATAGCGATTCGTGTTCCGCACGTGTACGACGTCCGGCACGAGCGGCTCGAACGGCGCGCGCAGCGCGGGGATGCCGTTGATCGAGAGCGCGCCCATCGTCGTGCCGTGGTACGCGGTGCGCCGCGACACCGCTTTCCAGCGGCGCTCGCCGCGCGCCATGTGGTACTGGCGCGCGAGCTTCCACGCCGACTCGACTGCCTCGGACCCGCCGGAGACGAAGAACACGCGGTTCAGGTCGCCCGGCGTGAGCTCCGCGAGCGTCGCCGCGAGCTCGATCGCGCGCGGGTGCGCGTACGACCAGTTGGTGTAGAAGGGCAGCTCGCGCATCTGCGCGAGCGCGGCCTGGCCGATCTCCTCGCCGTAGGAGTAGCCGATGTTCACGGAGAACAGGCCGGCGAGGCCGTCGAGGTAGCGCCTGCCCTTGTCGTCCCAGAGGTAGCAGCCCTCGCCGCGCACGATCACCGGCGGCTCGTACCCGCCCATGCGCGTGAAGTGGAGCCAGAGGTTGTCGGTCGTCATGACGCGGGAGCATACGGCTCGCGCAGCGCGCGGGCCGTGCCCAGCGAGACAACCGCGATTGCCGCCACGATGAACAGCAGCGAGAGGTCGGCGTGCCACCACGGCAAGTCGATCGCCTCGCCGGCCAGGAAGATCCCGAAGCTTGTGACCATGATCCCGACGGCGAACTTCATCGCGTTCTCAGGCACGCGCGTCAGCGGCCTGCGGGCGGCGATGCCGAGCGCGACCACGGCTGCGAGCGCCGTGAGCGCACCGACCGAAGCCGCGACCTTGTTGCCCACGCCGCCGAGTGCGACGACGATGAACACGACCTCGAGGCCCTCGATCAGGACGCCGCTGAACGACGTCGCGAACGCCGTGCGGTCCTGACGGCGGAGCGACTCCTCCGTCTCGGCGAACTCCTTCGCCTCGTCGTGCAATGCCTTGCGCCCCGACGTGCGCAGGATCGCCTTGCGGAGCCACGTGCCGCCGAAGTACAGCGCCACGACGCCGACGACGCCTTGCGCCCACTCGATCGGCACGTACGAGATCGCCGCACCGGCGACCGCCACGATCGCGAGCAGCGCGACAGCCGCTGCGCCGACACCGCCGAGGGCCGGCCGCCAGCCGCGCACGACCGCAACGGCCAGCACGATCGTGAGCGCCTCGACCCATTCGACGCCGGACGCGAGGAACGTCGAGAGGACGACGAGGTAGTTCACGCGTACGAGACGACGCGCTCGGGACGAACGCGCACGATCAGCCTGTTGTCGTGATTGTGGAACGGCTTGCCGTCGTACTTCATCGACAGCTTGTCGATGTGGTCCGCGGCGCCGTCCTCCGTCGTCTCGACCGGTCCCTCAACCTCGACCCAGTTGTACGGGTCGGCAAACACGAGCACCGATGCGTACGGCGTCTGCGCGAGGTGCCGTCCCTTCGCGCGCACGGTGGTCGTGTTGAAGAGGACGTCCTCCCCGTCGATGTCGACCCACACCATCGTCGACTGCGGACGCCCGCGCTCGTCGACGGTGGAGACGACGCCGAAGTTCGCGTCGCGGAACAGCTGCGCCTGTGCGTCGGTCAGCTTCGCCATCACTTCACGACCGTCGGGATGTTCTTGATCTTGCCCGCTGCGATGTCTGCCTTCACCTTCGCGACCTTCGCCGCGATGCCGGCGGGCGCGTTCGCAGAGAACTTGCCGATGCCGACGCCGTTCTGCGTCAGGCCGTAGACCGCGTCCGTGCCGCCCTTGAAGTGGCCGGCCTTCGCGTCCTTCACCGACTGGAACACCGCGGTGTCGACGCGCTTCAGCGCAGAGGTCAGCACCCAGGGGCCGAGGTAGCCCTGGTCGGCATCGACGCCGATGCCCCACGCGTTCTTCTCGTGCGCGGCGTCGAGCGCACCGAGGCCGCAGCCGCCCGCGACCTGGAAGACGACGACGGACCCGGCTCCGATCTGCCTGAGCGCCTGCTCCTTGCACTTCGGCTGCGCGGTGAAATCGTTCGAGTAGCCGTTGAGCGTCTTCACCCCGGGGAGCGCCGCCTTCGCGCCCGCCTGGAAGCCCGCGATGTACCGGTCGACCGGCGGCTGCTTCTGGCCGCCGACGCTCGACACCGTGTCAGCGCCCTTCGCTTTCGCGGCGAGCCCGGCGGCGTACCCGGCGAGGTAGCCCGCCTCCTGCTCCTTGAACAGCAACCCCTCGACGTTCGGGAGCTTGCCCTCGTCGGCGTTCGAGACGTCGACGATCGCGAAGTGCGTCTTCGGGAATTGCTTCGCGACGGTCTCCATCGCCTGGATCTCGGTAAAACCGACGCCGATCACCAGGTTGTACCCCTGGCGCGCGAGCGCGCTGAGATTCGGAACGTAGTCGGAGCTCGACGCAGCCTCGACGACGCGGCCCTTGATGCCGAGGTCGTGCTGCGCCCTCAGCAGGCCGAGATATGCGAGGTGGTTGAAGCCGCGGTCGTTGAGGCCGCCGATGTCCGTCGACAGGCCGACCTTGAAGCTGGCCGGCGTGAGGGACGTGTTCGAGACGGTCGGCGGCGGCGACGACGGTCCCTTCCTCGATCCGCAGCCTGCGGCGAGGGCGGCGAGGGTCGCCGCGGCGAGGATGAGCGCGATCTTCTTCACGAGAGCTCCCAGGTTTTAGACTGTAAGACGAAAACTGTGGCCGATTCTACTTCCCATGCCGTGGTCGCGGTCGTCCTGCACGTCGAAGGCGGGCACCTGCGCGCGGGCGTCAGCGGCGTCCCCCGCCGGCGTGGCGAGTCGCTGGAAGCTGCGCTGGCTCGCGCGATCGACGTCGAGGCGCTCGGCCACGTGGAGCAGCTCGAGACGCGGATCCTGCGCGACGGCCGGCTCGCGACCGCGTACCTCGGCCTCTCGCGCGCGCCGGCAGGCGACGAGCCCGACTCCGTCGACGAGCGCGACCTCGTCGACGCGGCGCGCGCGCGTCTGCGCGCGAAGCTCTCGTACACGAACGCCGGCTTTGCGCTCGCACCGGACACGTTCACGATCTCGGAGCTGCGCGACGTCTATCTCGCGGCGCTCGGCCACGACGTGTCGGCAACCAACCTGCAGCGCGTGCTGTTGCGGCGCGGCGTGCTGGAGCGCGTCGACGGTCAGCGTGCGCCGGGCCGCGCAGGCGGCCGTCCCGCCGCGCTGTTCCGCTTCGCGTCGCAGCGGCTCGCGATCACGGACGAGTTTGCTGCGCTACGTCCGCCAGGATCTCGCGCCAGTGGCTGAACAGCACCTGATGCGTGGCGTCCACGTTGCGCAGCTCCGCGTCCGGTAGGCGCTCGGCGAATGCTCGGCCGATGCGCGGCGGCGTGACGCGGTCGCGATCCCCGTACCAGATCGTGACGTGCGCCTTCACGTCGCGGAGCTCGAAGTCCCACGGCAGACCGAGGTACGCGAGCTCCTGCGCGAGCCACATGCCGCCGTGACGGAACGCGTCGTCGCGCCCGCGCGCGTACGCCTTGTCGTGCTCGGGATCGCCGGTCGGGTCGGGGACCTTTCGGCCCCACCGCTCGAGCCCGACCGCGGCAAGCCGCGGCGACCGGCGCGCGAGCCGCATCGCCATCTGGACGTCGGCGGGGAGTGCGTCGACACCGTCCGGCGGGGGCATCGACGCGACGAGGGCGACGCGCGTCACGCGCTCCGGCGCGGCGGCCGCAACCGCGAGTGCGTGCGGGCCACCGGCCGACCAGCCGACGACTGCGAACCGCTCGAGCTGCAGATCGTCCGCGAGCGCGACGACGTCGTCGGCCCACGTGCGCAGCGTGCGGCCGCGCACGCGCTCGCCGCAGCGGTCCACCGCGACGAGCCGCACACCGTGCGTTTGCGGGGGCCGCGACGCGCGAGAGTCGCCGCCGCCGTGGAAGTAGAGGACCGGCGGACCGGCCCCCTGGTCGTCGAACGTCAACGCACGACGAGCGTGCCGCGCATCCCGAGCTGCCGGTGATTCGCGAGGGAGCACCAGAACAAGTATCGACCGGGACGCAGCGTCACCGTCAAGTCGGCGTGCCCGCCGGGCGCGACAGCCGCGACGCCGGCGATGTGCCGGGCACCGACGCGCTGCACCCGCAGGTCGTGTGGATCCTGGCCGAAGTTCACGAGCTCGATCGTCGCGGGCCCCGGATGGAGATGCGTGCGGGAGAGCGTGTACGAGAACTCCTTCGCACTTACCTGCATGCGCGCGGGAGCCGCATGCGCGACGAGCGCGACCAGCGGGATGGCGAGCCAGACCTTCACCGGACAAGAACGGGGCGCTGGAAGCTCGACGCGTTCGGGATGACCCGTGCGGCGTCGAACCCGAGCCACTGCTCGAGCAGCGCGCAGTACACCGAGCGGAAGTCGCTCGTCGCGCGCAGGTTGCCCTGCGGGTCGAGCGTGCCGAGACCGGGGAACTCGCCGACGAGGCCGCCGGCGGCGCGCGTGCCGATCAGGAACGCAGTCCCTGCGGCGCCATGGTCGGTGCCGCCCGAGCCGTTCTCCTGCGCGCGACGGCCGAACTCCGACCAGACGAGCGTGACGACGCGGTCGGCGACGCCGCGCGCCTCGAGGTCGCGCTGGAACGCGAACAGCGAAGAGGCGGTCGTCGTCAGCGCGGGCGTGAGCTCCGACGCCTGGCTTGCATGCGTGTCGTACTGGCCCGAAGCCTCGAGCGCCACGCACGACAAGGGCAGGTTCGCCGCGATCATCGCTGCGAGGCCCTGCAGGCTCGCCGGGAAAGAGTCCGACGACTTCGGATACGCGACGGGCGACGTGATCCCGTCCGACGAGGCGAACGGCAGCAGCTGGCGGCGCAGCCGGTCGGCTTGCAGCGTCACGTTGGCGGCGCTCGCGAACGCCTTGTCCTGCGAGCGCACGGAGCCGAGTGCGCCGATGCCGTCGAGCATGCGCTGCTCGACCTCGCCCCACACGCCTGGCGCCCAGAAGTCGTACTGGGTCGGCCCGTCGATCGCCGCGACCGGCACCTTCGCCGTCGCGAGCGACGGCTGCAGCGATCCGGCGAGCGAGAGTCCTTGCAGGGGGTTGTCCGTCGTGCCCGCGGCGTCGAGGTAACGGCCGAGCCAGCCGGTGAGCAGTCGCGTGTCGGTCGCGCCGACCTCCCAGAAGTGGCGCGACGTGAAGTGCGACTGGTCGGGATGGTCGTAGCCGATCGCCGGGAACGACACGATCTTCCCCTCGGCGTCGAGCTGCGCGAGCGGCGCGAGCGCCGGGTTCCACGTCAGCCGGTCGTCGGCGGCGAACGGCGTGCCCCCGGCGACGTAGAGCGACGGGCGCAGCTTGCGGTAGAGCGGGTCACCCGTCGGCGCGAGCAGCGAGATCGCGTCGGCGCCGCCCTGCAGGAACACCGTGACGAGGACGCGGCCGGACGGCCCGGACGCCGCGTTCGCGATGCCCTCCTCGAACAGGCCGAGCTTGCCCGCGCCGTATACCGAGAGCGCGAGCCCGAGCGACTTCGCGACGAAGCTCCGCCGCGACAGCCCTGT
>DASZBP010000175.1:0-5840 GCA_035943915.1 Gaiellaceae bacterium
TGCAGGAGAAGCTCGTCGACATCGCGACGGAGATCGAGGCCGCCCGCAACCTCGTCTGGAAGGCCGCCTGGCAGAAGGACCAGGGGCGGCCGTTCGCCAGGACGGCGGCGATGGCGAAGCTCTATTCGGGCGAGCTTTCACACCGTGCCGCCAACTGGGCCTTGCAGATCCACGGCGGCTACGGGTTCATGGACGAGTACGCGATCTCGCGCCTCTACCGCGACCAGAAGATCCTGGAGATCGGCGAGGGCACGAACGAGGTGCAGCGGATGGTGATCGCCAAGCACCTCGGGTTGTAGGGTCTGCCCGTGATCTTCAAGCAGTTCGTCGACGAGGACCTGGGCTGCGCCTCGTACCTGATCGGCGACGGCGACGCGGCTGTCGTCGTGGATCCGTCCTTCCAGATCGACCAGTACCTCGCCGAGGGCATGCGCATCGAACGTGTGCTGGAGACGCACACGCACGCCGACCACGTCTCCGGGCACGGGCGCTTCGCGCTCGAGCACGGCGTGCCGACGTCGATCCACTCGCTTGCCGAAGCCGAGTACCCGCACGACGCGCTCGCCGACGGGGACGAGATCCACGTCGGCGGCGTGACGATCCGCGTCATGCACACGCCGGGACATCGACCCGAGCACTGCGCATTCGTGGTCGACGAGAAACGCGCGCTGACCGGTGACTCGCTGTTCGTCGGCGACGCCGCGCGCCCCGACCTCGCGGTCGCGGCCGTCGAAGGCGCGCAGGATCTCTTCGCTTCGCTGCAGAAGCTCGCCGCGCTCGGCGATTCCGTGGAGGTGTTCCCCGGGCACGTGGCCGGCTCCCTCTGCGGCGGGAACATGAGCCCCGAGCGGTCGTCGACGATCGGCCGCGAGCGCAAGACGAACGACAAGCTCGACTTCCGCGACATGCAGGACTTCGTCATGGTCGCCGCGTCCGTGTCGTCGCCACGGCCGCCGACGACCGAGCGCGTCGTCGGGCTGAACCGCGGGCCATGGGTCGCGCTGCCGGACGAGCCGTCCGAGACGCAGGCCGGCGCGACGGTGCTCGACGTCCGTCCGTTCGCCGACTACGCGGCGGGACACGCGTCCGGCGCGATCAGCGTTCCCGTGAGCGGCAACTCGTTCGGCACGAAGGCGGCGTTCGTCCTCCTCGCCGGCGAGCCCTTCGTCATTCACGCGCGCACGCGCGAGGAGGCGCTCGAGGCCGCGCGCAAGCTCTGGGCGGTCGGGATCCTCGACATCGCGGGCTATGTCCTGCAGGCGGCAACGCCTGAGCAGCTCGCGACGGTCGATGCCGGCGAGCTGAAGAGCCTCGTCGAGGCAGGCGACGTGCAGATCGTCGACGTGCGCGAGGCGGGCGAACGCGACGACGGCTACATCCCCGGCTCACGCAACATCCCCTATCGCCTGCTGCGCAAGCTCGCGGGCGACGGCCTCGAGCGGGACAAGCCGGTCGTGACGATCTGCGAGAGCGGTCCGCGCGCTGCGGTCGCCGCGTCGGTGCTCGCACGCGAAGGCTTCGACGCTCGGCCGGTGGTCGGCGGCGGCGTCCCGGACTACACGGGCGAGATCGTCGGCTTCCGCAGGTGCGGTTCCTAGCGCAACCGCTCGACGAGATAGCCGCTCGAGTCGAGCGCGGCGCACAGGGTCTCGCAGTGCCCTTCGTTGCGCGTGATCACCGTGAGCTCGACCTCGGTCTCCCCGATGTGCTGCGCCATCCCCTCGCGGTGATGCTCGACCGACACGACGTTGCCGCGCTCGCCGGCGATCAGCTCGAGCAGCTTGATCAGCTCGCCCGGGCGATCAGGGATCCGCGAGCGCACGACGAGGTAGCGCCCCGCCGACGTCAGCCCGTACCGCATCACGCTGATCAGCGTCGTCGCGTCGATGTTGCCGCCCGAGAGCAGGCAGCACGCCGGGCCCGAGCCGCCTGCGCGCCCTGACATCAGCGCGGCGACGCTCGCCGCGCCCGCGCCTTCGGTGACGAGCTTGGCACGCTCGAGCAACAGCGTGAGTGCTTCAGCAATCTCCTCGTCCTCGACGTGGACCATGTCGTCGAGCAACTCGCCGAGGATCGACATCGTCAGCTCGCCCGGATGCTTGACCTGGATGCCGTCGGCGATCGTCTGCCCCGTCGTCTTGCCTGCCTGCACGCCGACGAGCCGTGCGTCCGGACGCAGCGCGCGCAGCGCGATCGCGATGCCCGCGGCAAGACCGCCGCCGCCGATCGGGAGAAGAAACGTCTCGACATCGGGCAGCTGCTCGGCGAGCTCCAGGCCGACCGTGCCCTGGCCTGCGATCACCGCGGGGTCCTCAAAGGCGTGCACGAACGTCGCGCCCGTCGACTGCGCGTGCGTCGTCGCCTCCTGCAGCGCCTCGTCGAAGCCTGCACCCGCGAGCACGGTGTCGGCGCCGTAGTTGCGCGTCGCGTCGACCTTGGCCATCGGCGCGTCCTGCGGCATGAACACCGTCGCCTTGATCCCGAGCTCGCGCGCTGCCCACGCAACGGCCTGGCCGTGGTTTCCCGCGCTCGCGGCGATCACACCCGCGGCGCGCTCCGCTGTGTCGAGCGTCGACAGCTTGTTGACCGCACCGCGCACCTTGAACGCGCCCGTGCGCTGCAGGTTCTCCGCCTTCAGCCACACGTCGCGCCCGGCGCGGCGGCCGAGCGTCTCGGAGCTGTACACCGGCGTGACGCGCGCGTGGCCCGCAATGCGGTCGCGCGCCGCCTCGACGTCGGCTAGCTGTGGCCTATCCAACGCGGAACACCTTCTCGAGGATCTCACGAACCGCCGTCAGCGGGTCGAGCTTGCGCGCGCGCACCTCGTCGAGGAGGCGCTGCAGCTCGGGGTCGCCCTGGACCGCCGCCTCGATCGCGCGCCGCGCGCGAACGGACGCGACCGCGAACACCTCGTTCGCGAGGTTGCGCTGCCGCCGCTTCTCCAGCTCGCCTTCCGCATCGAGGAACGCGCGGTGCTCGTTGATCTTCTCCCACAGACTCTCGACGCCCTCGCCGCGCGCCGCCTCGGTGAGCACGATCGGCGGCTGCCACCCGTCCGTAGGGCCGAGCGCGAGCACCTGGCGCACCTCGTTCAGCATCGTCTTCGCCATCGGGTGGTCCATCTTGTTGATCGCGATCACGTCGGGGATCTCCATGATCCCGGCCTTCAGGGCCTGGATCGAGTCGCCCGAGCCCGGCATCAGTGCGAGCACGACCGTGTCCGCGATCGACAGCACCCCCACCTCGCTCTGCCCGGTGCCGACCGTCTCGAGGAAGACGACGTCCTTCGCCGCGGCGTCGAGGATGAGCAGCGTCTGCAGCGTCGTCTCCGCGAGCCCGCCGAGATGCCCGCGCGTGCCCATCGAGCGGATGAACACGTCGGGGTCGAGGAAGTGGTCGCTCAGGCGGATGCGGTCGCCGAGCAAAGCGCCCTGCGTGAACGGGCTCGACGGGTCGACCGAGATGACGCCCACCTTCTTGTCCTCGGCGCGCGCGAGCCGCACGAGCGCGGACGTGAGCGTCGACTTGCCGACGCCCGGCGGCCCGGTGATCCCGACCGCGTACGCGTGCCCCGTGTGCGGATAGACGTCGCGTACGAGGTCGTACGCCATCGGGTCGGAGTTCTCGACGAGCGTTATCGCACGTGCGAGCGCGCGCGGGTCTCCCCCGCGCACCGCCTCGACGAGCGTCTCACGCGTCCATTCGTGCCGCTTCGCCACGGGGGGAGACTCTAGTGGCCCCCAGCGCCGCGGCCGACAGGCCACCGGCGAAGATCAGCGCGGCCGCGGCGCCGTAGACCCAGCGCGCTCCGTAATGGCTCGTGAGCGCACCGCCCAGCGCGAACGCCAGCCCGAGGATCGCGAAATGGACGCTGATGATCACGCTGAACACGCGTCCGCGAATGCGGTCCGGCGCCCCCTGCTGCACGATCACGACCGTCAGCGGAAAGGCGAGGCCGTTACCGAAGCCGCAGACGACCATCGCAACGGCCGCCACCCAGATCGACGGCGAGACGGCGGCTCCGAGCACCCCGAGCGCCCACGGCACGAAGAGGAACGGATAGATCGCGAGCGGCTCGAAGCGGTCGGCGAAGGTGCCGACGACGAGGCTCCCGGCGACGAGCCCCGCCCCCGTCGCACCCCATAGCAGGCCGTAGCCGAACGCCGCCGAGTGCAGCGAACGCGTTGCGAGGAACACCTCCGAGACGTTGATGAAGCCCGTCGCGACGACGGCGAAGCCGAGCGCCACGAACGCCGTCATCAGCAGCCGCGAGCGCGCGAACTCGCCGATGCCCTCGCGGACGTCGCGCCAGTGGCCGCGCGTGATGCCCTGCTCGCTCTGCAGCAGGCTCGCGGAGATCCGCAGGATCAGCACGGCTGAGAACAGGAACGTCGCGGCGTTGATCCAGTAGACGAGATGCGGCCCGGACACGCCGATGATCGCGCCGGCGAGGATCGGCCCGAGCGCGGTCGCGGCCCAGTCGGCGGTCTGCATCAGCGACGTGCCGCGCGCGAGCTCCTCTTCCGGCACGAGATTCGGCAGGCCCGCCAGCACGGCCGGCCGGAAGAACGAGTTCGCGATGCCTGCGACGCCGGCCAGGATCAGGATCGCCGTCGGGCTCGACACGAACGGCAGCGCGACGAACACGAGCAGCCGCGCGATGTCGGCCGTGATCAGCAGCGCCTTGCGCGACAGCCGGTCGACGAGCGGCCCCGCCGCGACGCCGAGCACGACCGTCGGCACGAGCGTCGCGATCCAGAGCGCGCTCACCCACCAGGGCGAGTGCGTGCGGCGCTGGATGTCGTACGTCAGCGCGATCGTGGCCATCCACGTGCCGACCGACGAGCCTACGGTGGCGATGAAGAGCAGGCGGAAGCCTGAGGCCGACCGGAGCAGGGCGGCTTGGCGACGGAGGGGGCGCGGCAACGCCTGCCTACAGTAAACGGATCAGGCGGTGGAGAGAACCCGGCCGAGTGCGGACGCGAACACGTCCATCTCCTCGGGCGTCCCGACCGTGATGCGCACGGCGGTCGGAGCCCCGAATCCGGCGAGCGGCCGGACGATGATCCCCTCGTGGAGCAGCTGCTCGAAGAGCACGTTCGCGTCCCCGCCGGTCTCGACGTAGAGGAAGTTGCCGACCGACGGCACCGGCTCCAGCCCGTGCTCACGGAGAACCGCCTCGAGGCGCGCCAGGCCTTCGGCGTTGACGGCACGGCGCCGAGCCAGCTCGCCAGGGTCGTCGATGCTCGCGAGCGCGGCGATCTGGGCCGGCGCTGTCACGTCGAACGGGCGGCGTACCTTCGCCAGCGCGGCGCAGACGTCGGCCGGGCCGACGGCGTACCCGACCCGGAGGCCGGCGAGACCGTAGATCTTCGAGAACGTGCGGAGAACGACGACGCGCTTGCCGTCCTTCACGTAACGCTCGACCGCATCCGGATAGTCGGGGTGGTCGATGTACTCGAAGTACGCCTGGTCGACGACGGTGATCACATGGTCGGGCACCTGCGCGAAGAACGCGTCCAGCTCGTCCGCCGTGTTCATCGTTCCGGTCGGGTTGTTCGGCTCGCAGATGTAGACGAGTTTGGTCCGCGGCGTGATCGCGGCGCGCAGCGCGTCGAGGTCGTAGGTGTGGTCGCGCAGCGGGACAGTGTTCACGTTCGCGCCCTGCTTCTGCGCGTAGATGACGTAGCTCGCGAACGACGGCCAGCCGCACACGACCTCGTCGCCGGGGTCGAGCAGCGCCTGGCTGAGCATGTCGATGCAGCCGTCCGCGCCGGCGCCGACCGCGATCTCGCTCATGGCCACGCCGTGACGCTTCGCGAGCGCCTCGTGCAACCGGT
>DASZBP010000176.1:0-5984 GCA_035943915.1 Gaiellaceae bacterium
ACTGCCTCGACGTCTTCCGGCTGATGGAGCTCACGCCGCAGCAGATTCACGACGAGCTCGCGCTCGAGCCGGGCGCCGAGGTGGTCGCGTACTGCCACGGAGGCTCACGCTCCGCGATGGCCGTGCAGATCCTCCGTGCGCTCGGATATGAGGCGCGCAACTACGTCGGGTCGTGGCACGAGTGGTCGCGTCACGACGACTTGCCGCTCGAGACCTGAAGGAAGGCCTCGGCGAGGCGCCGCCCGAGCTCGTGCCAGCGCGAGATGCCGGCGTCGACCTCCGCCTCGAGCTCGTCGTACGACTTGTCGAGCCCGCGGTCCGTCGAGAACCAGAGCATCGCCTGGTCGCGCCGTGCTTCCGGATGGAACTGCACGCCCCACGCATTCGCGCCGGCGCGGAACGCCTGCTTCAGCGTCCCGGCGGTCGCGAGCTCGACGGCGCCGGGCGGGATCTGGAACGCGTACGCGTTGGCGTTCAGCGCTTCGAACTTCCGCGGCAGCACACCGACGACAGGATCCTCGACGCCCGCGTCGGTCAGCTCCGTCTCATAGAACCCGCCGTGTGGCTTGTACGCCGGCGCGACCTGAGCGCCGAGCGCGTGGGCGAGCGTCTGCGCGCCGAGGCACACGCCGAGCAGCGGCGTGCCGTCGGCGACCCACCGGCGCAGCGCGTCGTACTCCTCGTGCAGCCACGGATGGTCGAGCTCCTCCCCGACGTTCTGCTTGCCGCCGAACACCATCACCGCCTCGGCTTCGACGGTAGGCACGCCGGCCATGCGGATGTCCCATTCGAGGATCTCGTGCCCGTGCTCGCGCGCGACGTCGCCGAGCAGCTCAGGCCCGACGTTCGGCCCGTGCGTGACGGCGAGGATCCTCACGCCGCCGGCACGCCTTCCTCGTCGAGCAGCTTGCGGAGCAGCCGCGCCCCGGCCGGCGCCTGTGCGACACCGTCGGTCTGGTTGTTGTTGTTGAAGAACGCGTACGCCTCTTCCGCCTCCTCCGACAGGCGCCGCAGCGGAGGCACCCACTCGCGCAGCTCGTCCTCGCCGTAGAGATAGTCGAAGCGCGTGGCGGCGGAGCCGCCGCGCGAGTTCCACGTGCCGGCATTGCGGCCGTGGAAGCGCACGTATGCGACGGGTGACGTCACGGCGACGAGCGTACCTGGCACGTTCCCGGCGTCGACCTTCGGCGCATCGACGACGACCCACGCCATCTTGCGCTCCTCGAGCCAGCGCAGCAGCTCGCTGCGGATGTCCTCTGCGAACCACGAGCGGTGCCGCGGCTCGACGAGCATCAGGTCGCCGCCGAGCTGCTCGTTCGCCCATTCGAGGTAGTCGAGCGCAGACGGCTTCCACGTGACGTACGGCGGCAGCTGGAAGAGGATGCCGCCGAGCTTGCCGGTCTCGCGCAGCGGTGCGAGCGCGTCGAGGAAGGCGCGGAACACGGCAGCGCGCGCCTCGCGTGACGGACGGTCGACGCGGCCGCGGTGGTCGACCGGCATGCCGTCGCGGAACTCCGGAGGCAGCTGCTCGAGCTTGACCGGGTGGCGCGTCATCAGGCCGAACGCCTTGATGTGCATCACGAACCCGTCGGGCGAGCGGTCGGCCCAGCCGCGCACCATCGTGTCGGTCGGGACGCGGTAGTACGTCGAATCGACCTCGACCGTCGAGAACCGCTCCGCGTAGTACGCGAGCCGCTCCTTGGCCGGAAGCCCGTCCGGGTACCAGTGCTTCGAGAGCGCCTCGTCGGCCCACGAGCACGTGCCGATGCGAATCGCCGTCATGGAAAGGATGGTGCCTGGCACCCGAAGGTGCCAGGCACCGAACTGCCTACTTCTTGTAGCCGACGACCCGAACGGTCGCCTTGGCGAGGTCGCCCGCGATCGTCGCGTCGACGCACGGCAGACCCTGGAACAGCGGCGTCTTCGTGCAGCCTGCTGCGCCGAGATCCTGATCCGGGATCTTCTCGGTCGCGGCCAGCGTCGCCGCCTTGCCCGCGGCGAGGATGAACGAGCCCGACGGCGAGACCGGCCGGCCGCTCTTCGTCACTGCGGAGATCGTGCCGCCGACGGCTGCGCCGTCCTGCGTCGCGCTCGCGGTGTAGGTCACCTTCGTGCGGATGACCTTCACGCGCTTGCCGTGCACCTTCTTGTACGAGGTGAGCTTCTTCTTCGTCACGTGGATCGCCGCAGCTGCGGGCCCCTTCGTGATCGACTGCGTCTCGACGGAGCCCGCGGCGTTCGGCGTGCCGGCGCCGGGCGTGTAGGGCGTCCACAGCGACGTCCACCGAGCAGCGGTCGTGCCGGTCAGCGCGGTCGTCGTGAACGACGCCGACAGCAGTTTCGCGCCGAACGTGGCGCGCGCGGGGTTCGACGTGGGCACGTCGGGCGGCGGCAGGCAGGTCACGATCTTGAGCGCGCCTGCGGTCTGCTCGACGCCTGCCGTCGGGACGACGTACATCGGGATGTCGAGCGTCTGGCCCGCTGCGGCCAGATGCATGTCCCAGATCTGGGCAGCGGTGCCGCCCTGGATGCATGACGCCTCGCTCGCCTTGGCGGCCGGCGACAGCGCCGACTCCGAGATCGAGTCGAGCTCACCGGTCAGCGGCAGCACGGCGCCGCCGAGGTCGGCCGCCGAGGCGGACGCGACGACGTCACCGAGCTTCGAACCGAGCGACGGCGGGCTGAGCGTGTAGCCCGGCGGGACGTAGATCGCGACGCGTGACGTCGGATCGTCGCTGTTCGAGACGGTCACCGTGATGCTCACGCCGGTCGGCGTGTTCTTGACCAGCAGCTTGGGCGTCGTATACGACGCGAACGCCGAGCTCGTGAATGCGAGCGCCGTGAGGAGCGAAGCGGCGAGAACCGCCGCGCGGATCGTTTTCCTCATCGAATCCCCTTCCTATGTACCTGCGGTTGTGTGCTGGGAGGCAACGTGCGTTGTCATCGGGCTGACACGAGGCCGCCGACGGCGACCCAGTGCGTCTTGGTGTAGCGGACGAGCTGTGCCTTCGAGATCGGGTAGTAGTCCCTCGGCGACGTCTGGATCTTGATACCCGGTCGCATGAACGGATTCACCTCGTTCAGATGCGTCGCCGCCGCGAGGAGCGACTGGCGGGTTGGGTTTTTGCCTGCATGGTTGAGCGCATCGACCATCGTGTACGCGACCGCCATCCCGTAGAAGAGGTACACGTCGACGGGCTTCGCACCGTGCGCGTAGCGGGCCAGGATCTGCTTGTACAGCTTCACCGCCGGATCCTTCGCCCACATTGCGTCGGTCGGGTCCTTGACGAACGCGATCGACAGCGAGCCGGTCGCGAGCTCCGGGGCGTTCAGCCGGATGATGTCCATCACGTTCGGGGAGATCGACACCGAGCTGATGTAGATGCGCGGGTGCCAGCCGAACTTGTGCGCGGCGAGGTAGGCGAGGATCGCGTACTGCGGCGTCGCGTCGAGCACGAGCGTGTTCGCGCCGGACGCATGCAGTGTCGACATCTGCGAGTCGATGCTCGCGTCCGTCGGCTCGTAGCTCTGCTGCGAGACGATGTCGCTCTTCTGCGCGCCAAGCCCGGACTGCAGCCCGTTTGTCAGGTCCTTGCCGAAATCGGAGTCCTCGTAGAGCACGCCGATCTTCGCGCCGGGCACGGACTTCGCGATCGACTGCCCGTAGATGCGGCCCTCGGCGAAGAAGCTCGGTAGGTACCCCATCGTCCACTTGTGCCTCGCGAAGTCGCTGCCGACCGCGGCGGCGCCGGTGCCCGCGAACAGCTGTGGCACGCCCGCGGCGTTGAGGTAGCCCTCGGTGGCGATCGTGTTGTCGGTGCCGACGGTATCGAACACGGCAAAGACGTGGTTCTGCTCGACGAGCTGGCGCGTGAGCTCGACGGTCTTGCCGGGGTCGTACCCGTCGTCGAGGTAGACGTAATTGATCTTGCGCCCGTGCACCCCGCCGTGCGCATTGACGTACGCGAAGTACGCTGCCGCGCCGCGCCCGACGGGGCCGAAGAGCGCAGCCGGGCCGGTGATCGGCACGGTGCCGCCGATCGTGATCGACGTGGGCGTGACGCCGGGCTGGCCGCCGGCGAGTGCTGCGGGCACGAGAACAGCGCCGAGCGCGAGCGCGAGGAGGAGCTTCCTCAACCGCTCACCGGCTTCGGCAGCGTCTGCAGGCTGAGCGTTGCCGCGCCGAGGGAGATCGACTTCTGGTCCGCGAAGCCGAGATACGCGATGTCCGCCGCGCCGGAGTCCGGTCCGAAATGGATCGTGATCCGCGCGCCCTTGGGGATGAACTGCACGTAGTTCGCGAGGCGGATCGTGTCGAGGCCGACCTTCGGGACGATCGCGCCGTGCGTGATCACGCGGCTGCCCGCCGTGATCGTCGCGACGAGGCGCGGGTACGTGTTGACGCTCTTCACGCGCACCTTGATCGTGGAGACGCCGAACGTCTCGACCGCGGACTTGAGCTTCGCGCCGCTGTGCAACACGACGGCCTTCGTCTTCGGCAGCGTCGCGTACGTCGCGCGCTTCGCGCCGGTCGCCGCGGCGATCGTCACCGGGGCCGCCTTGTCGATGCCGTTCGCAGTGCCCTTAAGCCAGTGGTCGTACCAGGCGACTCCCTGCGACAGGACGTAGTTGACGTCCGGCCCGGGGAAGGTCGACGGGGTGTGGCCGAACTGCCCGACATACAGCTTCTTCGGGCCGCCGAGCAGCCGGAAGCCGTTCTCAGCCTGCGACACGTCGAACGCGTAGTCGACGCGTCCCTGGAACATGTAGACGGGCGTCTTGATCGACGGCAGCTGTGCATAGGCGGAGCGCGGGGCGACCAAGGCGCGGATCGACGGCATGTTCGTCGAGTGGATCGCGTCGCTCTCGTGCTGTTGGATCAGCGGCGAGCGCGACTCGACCGCCTTCGCAAAGCCGAGGACGATGCCGGACTTCGCGACGTTCTGCGGCCACAGCGCGGAGTAGAGATCCGTCCACGTCTCGACGACCTCCGCGGCCTTGTACGGGATGCCGGCTGCGAGGCCGTTCCATGTCTCGCCGCCGCCGTAGGAGATGCCCCACGCGCCGATCTGGGTGTCGCTCACCTCAGGCAGGCCCGCGAAGAACGTGAACATCGCGCGCTCGTCGGAGGTCTCGTCGGGGCCGGCGAGGCCGAGGTTGCCCGTCGACGTGCCTTCGCCGCGCGCGGTGTACGCAAGTGCTGCGTAACCGTGCGACGCGAAGGTCGACGCGATCGTCGTCATGTCGTCCTTCGACCCGCCGAGCCCGTGCAGCACGATCACGCCGGGCCAGCCGCCGGCGGGCGCCGTGCCGTCGGGCAAATACAGGTCGTAGGCGATGACGGTGCCGTCGGCCATCGTCCGCGTGCCGGTTTGCTTGTCGAGGGCCTGGGCCGGCGCTGCACCCAGCAGCAGCACGACCGCCCCGATGAACAGGAAGCGCTTCACGCTGGGTGGGACGTTAGCCTTCCGCCATGTCTGACGTGAGACCGATTGGCGTGTTCGACTCCGGCGTGGGCGGCCTCACGGTGCTCCACGAGTGCCTGGTGACCCTGCCGAACGAGGATTTCGTCTATCTGGGCGACCATGCTCGCCTGCCGTACGGGCCCCGGCCCCTGCCGGAGGTGCGGCGGTTCGCCCACGAGATCGGCGCGTACCTCGAGCAGCAGGGCGTGAAGATCGTCGTCGTCGCCTGCAACACCGCGACCTCCGCCGCGCTCCCGGATCTGCAGCAGTCGCTGTCGGTGCCGGTGATCGGGGTGATCACACCCGAGGCGCACGCTGCCGTGCGCGCGACGCGCAACCGTCGTGTCGGCCTGCTCGCGACACAGGGGACGGTCGACTCGGGCCGCTACGAGCAGCTCGTGCACACCCTCGACGCCGGCGTGCACTTCACGGCGATTCCGTGCCCGAAGCTCGTTCCGCTGATCGAGGCCGGCGACGACACGACCGATGCGGTGCGCGAGTACGCGGCGCCGCTGAAGG
>DASZBP010000177.1:0-3041 GCA_035943915.1 Gaiellaceae bacterium
AGGTGCTGGATGTTGACGGTGGAGATGACGTCGATTCCGGCGGCGAGGATCGCGTCGATGTCCTGATAGCGCTTCTCGTTGCGCATCCCGCCGGCGTTGGTGTGCGCGAGCTCGTCGACGAGCGCAAGCTCCGGCTTGCGAGCAATGATCGCGTCGCCATCCATCTCGGCGAGTTGCAGCCGGCCATGCTCGCTCCGTAGCCGTGGAACCTGCTCGAGTCCTGCGGCGAGCGCCGCGGTCTCGGGCCGGTCGTGCGGCTCGAGGTAGCCGATCACGACGTCGCGGCCCTCGGCCTGGGCATGCGCGCCCTCCTGCAGCATCCGGTAGGTCTTGCCGACCCCCGGCGCCATCCCGAGCAGGATCCGGTAGTGGCCCAGCATTCATGCTCCAAGCAGGTTGTGCACGATCAGGTCGATCAGCTTGATCGCGACAAAGGGGAGGATCATGCCGCCGAGTCCGTAGATGAGCAGGTTGCGGCGCAGCAGCGCTGTCGCGCCGATCGCGCGGTACTTGACGCCTTTGAGCGCGAGCGGCACGAGCGCCGGGATGATCAGCGCGTTGAAGACGATCGCCGAGATGATCGCGCTCTTCGGGTCACCGAGATGCATGACGTTGAGCGTGTTCAACGGTCCGCGCTGCCCTGGATGTGCGGCGTAAGTGAAGGCGAACATGGCCGGCAGGATCGCGAAGTACTTGGCGACGTCGTTGGCGATCGAGAACGTCGTCAGCGCGCCGCGGGTGATCAGCAGCTGCTTGCCGACCTCGACGATCTCGATCAACTTGGTCGGGTTCGAGTCGAGGTCGACCATGTTGCCGGCCTCCTTCGCCGCCGAGGTCCCCGTGTTCATGGCGACGCCGACGTCGGCCTGCGCGAGCGCAGGGGCATCGTTGGTGCCGTCGCCGGTCATTGCGACCAGTCGGCCCTTGGCCTGCTCCTCTTTGATCAACGCCATCTTCGCCTCCGGCGTGGCCTCGGCGAGGAAGTCGTCGACGCCTGCCTCGTCGGCGATCACTGCGGCGGTGACGCGGTTGTCGCCGGTGATCATCACCGTGCGGATGCCCATCTTGCGTAGTTCGTCGAAGCGCTCGCGCATGCCGCCTTTGACGATGTCCTTCAAGTAGATCGCGCCGAGAACGTAGTTGTCCTGGGCTACGACCAGCGGCGTGCCGCCGTCACGGGCGATCCGATCCACCGCGTCGTCCAGCTTGGCTGGGATGCGACCGCCCTGCTCTTCGACGAACCGCTTGACGGCGTCGGCGGCGCCCTTGCGCAGCTTCTTCCCGTCCATGTCGACGCCGCTCATCCGCGTGGTCGCCGAGAACGGGATGAAGGTCGCTTCGTGGCTTGCGAGCTCGCGTTCGCGCAGCCCGTACTCGGTCTTGGCGAGGACGACGATCGAGCGTCCTTCCGGTGTCTCGTCGGCGAGCGATGCAAGCTGGGCGACCTCGGCCAGCTCGGCCGGAGTGACGCTGTCAACAGTGATGAACTCGACCGCCTGGCGGTTGCCGAGTGTGATCGTGCCGGTCTTGTCCAGTAGCAGCACATCGACGTCGCCTGAGGCCTCGACCGCGCGGCCGGACATCGCGAGCACGTTGCGTTGCACGAGCCTGTCCATGCCGGCAATCCCGATCGCCGAGAGCAGAGCGCCGATCGTGGTCGGGATCAGCGCCACCAGCAGCGCGATCAGCACAGTCTGCGAGGTTGGCGTCCCGGCATAGAGTGCGAACGGCCGCAGAGTCACAACTGCTGCGACGAAGGTGATCGTCAGTCCAGCGAGCAGGATGTTGAGCGCGATCTCATTCGGCGTCTTGCGGCGCTCTGCGCCCTCGACGAGAGCGATCATCCGATCGAGGAACGACTTGCCCGGCTCTTGCGTCACCTCGATCACGAGCCGGTCGGAGAGAAGCTTGGTGCCGCCCGTGACCGCGGAGCGGTCGCCGCCCGATTCGCGGATTACCGGTGCCGACTCGCCGGTGATCGCCGACTCGTCGACCGAGCCGACGCCCTCGATGATCTCGCCATCCGCCGGGATCACCTCCCCGGCCACAACGACCACCACATCGCTCCGCTGCAGTTCCGCCGCCGGCAGTTCGCGCCCGTCGCGCAAACGCGCGATCGTGGTTGTGCGTGTCGCTCGGAGACTGGCTGCCTGTGCTTTGCCGCGTCCTTCGGCGATTGCCTCGGCGAAGTTCGCGAACAGGACTGTCAGCCACAGCCAGACCGCAATGACGCCGACGAACCAGAGTTGGCCATAGTGGCCGCGGGCAAGGTTGAGGATGAAGATGCCGGTCGTGATGACGCTGCCGAGCTCGACAATGAACATCACCGGGTTCTTCAACTGCAACCGCGGGTCGAGCTTGGGGAACGAGTCCTTGACCGCCGCGATTGCGAGTTCGCGCGAGAAGATCCCGGCGGTCTGGCGCGCCATTAGGAGTTCTCCTTGTCGAGGGCGATGTTCAGTTCGAGCACGTTGACGCCGGGCTCGCCCAGGAAGCCGAGCGAGCGGCCGTCGGTGTGCGCCTTGATCAAGCGCTCGACGGTGGCAAGAGGAAGGTGGCGGACCGCCGCAACGCGCCGCGCCTGCAGCTGTGCGTAAGCGGGCGAGATGTCGGGGTCGACCCCCGAGGCCGAGGTGGTGACCGCGTCGACCGGGATGTCGTGAATCGTCAGGCCCGGGTTGTAGGGCAGCTCGAGCTTCAAGATCGCCGCCGCCTGCTCCTTAATCGCCTTAGCAAGTGCGGGGTTTGTCGGTCCGAGGTTGGCGAACGTGGTCCCGGCGGCGTTGTAGGCGGGCGAGGTCGCGGACGGGCGCTCGTGAAAGTACTGCGGCTTGCTGAACGCCTGCGCAGTAAGGCGCGAGCCGACGACCTTGCCGCCGACGCTGATCAAGCTGCCGTTCGCTTGGTGTGAAAACGCAACCTGCGCGAACCCGGTGAAGAGTGCCGGCAAAGCAAGCCCGAAGATCACGGTGAGCAGGGCGACGGCGATCAGACCCGACTTCAGGTCGCGCAGCATCAGTGCGCCAACCCTTCGACGATCG
>DASZBP010000178.1:0-1729 GCA_035943915.1 Gaiellaceae bacterium
GTACTCGCCCATCACGACGGCGGCCTCGGGCGTCATCGGGACGTAGCGGTCCTTGTTGCCCTTGCCCTTGACGACGCGCAGCGAACGCCCTTCGAGGTCGACGTCGTTGAGGTCGAGCCCTACGAGCTCGGCGCGCCGCACGCCGCACGACCACAGGCACTGCAGGATCGCTTGATCGCGCGCGCGCTGCAGCCGGTTGAGCCCCGCCGGCGGCGCGACGGCGAACACCTTGGCGACCTCGTCCCCGCGCATCGCCTTGGGCAGCGGCCGGCCGATCTTGGGCAGGATCGCGTCGGCGGCCGGGTTGTCGTCGCGCCGGCCGCTGTGGCGCAGGTGCTTGTAGAATGTCCGCAGCGTCGCGATCTTGCGGCGCACCGAGCGGGGCGCGTAGCGGCGCGAGCGCGCGAGATACGTTTGATACGCCAGGATGTCCGCGTACTTCGCGCCCGCAAGCGCGTCGTACGGCGGCGGCGCTTTCTCGTCGGGGTTCGTGCCGAGTGCTTGCGATTTCAAGAACGCACCGAAGTGCTCGAGGTCGCGCTGGTACGCCTCACGGGTGCGCGGCGTGGTGCCGCGAATCAGCAGGTAGCGCTCGGCGAACCCCGCGATCTCCGGATCGGCCGAGAGGAACTCGGGTTTTTCGTAGACCGGCCGCTTCTTCGCCATTACTCCTCCGAGTTGCGATAATCAGTATTTCCGTTACTCGGAAGAAGGCAAGAACCCCTTTCGGCCGGGCTAGCGACCCGGAGCCGGTGACGACGGGCACAGTCGCCCGCCGGGTAGACCAACCTCTCAGAAGTCATGCGGCTTCTGCCGAAACCTCTTGTACGATGCACCTCTTCGACCAGCTCCTCGGAAAGACGGAGCCTCTCTGGTTCGAGAACTCCACGAACGGTCGCGACGGCACGTTCGACGCCGTTGCCCTGTGCGAAGGCAAGCGCATCGCGGTGCTCGGGACCACCGTCGCGCGCGAAGGCATCGCGTTCGTCTCGACGGTCGAGGTCCACGGGCGCGAGATCCCGCTGACGTTCACGATTCGCCGCCGCTCGATCCCCAGCCGGGTCAAGATCGTCAAGGCCGAGCGGATGCAGGCGCCCAAGCGCGTCGTCCACCGTTATTTCTGCTCGTTCACGGCGATCGCCGCCGACGACTGGGACGCCGTCGTGCGCTACGTCGAGAACATGCCCGAGCCGCGGGCGGTCCCGCTGCCCGTGCTCGTGGACGACGAGTGCCGCTCGCTCACCTCGAAAGTCCAGGAGCGCATCGTCGATCACCTCGTGCGCCTCAAACGGCTCGCGAAGCCGGCGTCGGGCGTCGCGCCGCTGATCCGCCTGCAGGCCGGGCCCGTGCAAGAGCTCGAGGACGGGCGCAGCGCTCGTGACGTGCGCATCCACAGCCGTGTGCTGGCCGATGACCGCTTCCGGTCCTACGACACGCGCTTTCGCGTGTTCTCCGACGAAGAGGTCGAGCTCGTCCTGAGCTGATGCGGCCCGTAGGCCGCTCATCTGCGGCTGACGTGCGCCGTAGGCCGCTCAGCCGGCGTACGCTGCCCGCAGCAGGTCGCGGACGGTGGCTTCGTCCGGCGGGGCCGGGTTGTTCGCGAGCAGCGGCTGTACCAGCACGCGCGGGAGCGCGCGCTCTGGCAAGTCGGCCGGCGCCCCGAGCTCGGCGAACGTACGCGGTAGCGCGTAGGCCGCCGCGATCACCTCGGCTTCCGTCGCGAGGTCGG
>DASZBP010000179.1:0-3863 GCA_035943915.1 Gaiellaceae bacterium
CGCGACGTCGATCAGCGGCTGCACGGCGAAGAACGAGCCGACCGTGACGACGATGCAGATGGCGACGCCGATCCCCAGCACCGCTTCGCGCGGCGGTGAGCCGCCGGCGGGAG
Source organism: Gaiellaceae bacterium (assembly GCA_035943915.1). Taxonomy (GTDB): domain Bacteria; phylum Actinomycetota; class Thermoleophilia; order Gaiellales; family Gaiellaceae; genus PALSA-600. The sequence continues at coordinate 114 of DASZBP010000179.1, forward strand.
CGAGCTGCAGATCCGCTGACTCGCGGAAGTACATCGCGCGCACGATGCCCAGGTAGTAGTACGCCGAGATCATCGTTGCGACGACGCCGACGATGATCAGCCACCAGAACCCGTGCTTGTACGCAGCGGCGAAGACGTAGAACTTGCCGATGAAGCCGCCGGTCAGCGGGAAGCCGAGGAAGCCGAGCATGAAGACCCACATCGCGACGCCGTAGAACGGCCGCTCCCAGCCGAAGCCGCTCAGGTTCTCGAGCGTCACCGGCATCCCGAGCTCCCGCTCGCGCACCGCAACGATCGCGAACGAGCCGAGCGACATCGCTGCGTAGGGGATGAGGTAGTACTGCAGCGCGCGGCCGCCGAGCTGCGACGACGCGGCGATTGCGATCAGCATGAAGCCCGCGTGCGAGACCGACGAGTACGCGAGGATCCGCTTCACGTTCCGCTGCATCAGCGCCGCGACGTTGCCCCACACGAGCGAGATGCAGGCGATGATCGCAATCGTCCAGCGCCACAGGTGCGTGTCGCCGGGGAACGCAACTGCCAGCACGCGGTAGGCGACGACGAGCGCGGCGATCTTCGTCGCCGAAGCCATGAACGCCGTCACCGGCGTCGGCGCGCCCTGGTAGGCGTCGGGCGTCCACATGTGGAACGGCGCGGCCGACGACTTGAACATCAGCCCGGCGATCACCATCGCGAGCCCGACGACGAGCATCGAGTCGTGGCTGTGACCCGCGGCGGCGATCTTGTCGAAGCTCAGCGCGCCCGTGCGTCCGTAGACGAGCGCCGAGCCGAAGAGCAGCGTCGCCGAGCCGACCGAGCCGACGATCAGGTATTTGAGGCCCGCCTCGAGCGACCCGATCAGGTCGATGTCGATCGCGCTCAGCACGTACAGCGCGATCGAGAACCACTCGAGGCCGAGGAACAGCGTCATCAGGTTCGACGCCTGCACGAAGAAGCACATGCCGGAGCCTGCGGCGGTCAGCAGCGCGTAGTACTCGGCGACGTGCTCCTTGCTCCAGCGCTCGCCGTACGAGACGAGCACGGCGACCGCGCCCGAGCCGGCGATCAGCACCTGTGCGAGCGCGCCCCAGCGGTCGCGGAACATCGAGTCGTGGATCAGCGTCGTCGCGTGCGGGCTCTTCGCGTCGAGCACCACGGCGAAGACCATCGCGGTGACGAACCCGGCGAAGCCGACGAACGCGGCGATCGCGCTGCGCGTGCGCGGCGAGGTGAAGACCGCCACCATCAGCAGCAGGCCGGCGGCGCCGAGCAGCGCCAGCTCCGGCGAGAGCGCCAGCCAGTCGACGTGCGGCTTGTTGATCACCTGGCCACCTTCTCGATGCTCACGTTCTTCGGCGAGGAGTGACCGGAGATCAGGTTGGGCCACGCGCTCAGCCCGAGCAGGCACAGCACGAGCGGCAGGACGACCGCGAGCTCACCGAGACGGAGATCCAGCGCGGACTCCGGCACGGCCGAGCCGACGTCCTGATGCAGCACCGCCGAGATCAGCCGCAGCATGTACATCGCCGCGAGCACGATCGCGCCGGCGCCGATCACGCCCCAGATCCAGTGCTGCTGGAAGACGCCCGCGAGGATCAGGAACTCCCCGGCGAACGACGTGGACAGCGGGACGGCGAGGGCGATCACGCCGGTGGTCATAAGCACGGTTGCGAGAATTGGCCGCCCGCGCGCCATGCCGCCGAGCAGCCGCAGCTCACCCGTCGAGGTGCGCCGCTCGACCATCCCCGCAAGCAGGAACAGCGAGCCCGAGATCAGCGCGTGGTTGACCATCTGCAGCACCGCACCGTCGAAGCCGAGGTCATTGAAGGCGAACAGGCCGAGCGCGATCAGCCCCGACTGCGCGAGCGACGAGTACAAGACGACGCCGCGGAAGTCCGGCGCGCGGAACGCGAGCATCGAGCCGTAGACGAGGGAGATCGTCGCGAGCACGAGGAACACGTAGCGCCAGTCGTGCGCGACCGCCGGGAACTTCGGGATCGCGATGCGCAGCAGTCCATAGAGGCCTGCCTTCGAGATCACGCCCGAAAGCACCGCCGACACCTCCGGCGGGGCCTCGCGGTACGCATCCGGCAGCCAGCCGTGGAACGGGAAGAGCGGCGCCTTGATCGCGAACGCGATCACGAAGCCGAGGAACAGCCACGTCGACGAGCTCTGCGGGATCTGCGTCAGGTCGAACGTCCCCTCGTGCAGGCCGTACGCGACGATCGACGCGAGCATCAGCAGCGAGCCGATGACCGTGTAGATGACGAACGTCAGCGTGGCGCGCATACGGTTCGCGCCGCCCCACACGCCGATCAGCACGTACAGCGGGATCAGCATCGCCTCGAAGAACGCGTAGAAGAGGAGCAGGTCCTGCGCGGTGAAGACGCCGACGACTGCAGACGTCAGCACGAGCATCAGCGCGAAGTACGCGCGCGCACGCGTGCGGCCCACCCACCAGCCGTAGATCACGCACGCGGCCATCACGACGACCGTCATGCCGACGAGCCATAGCGAGAACGCGTACTGCCCGACATGCCACTGCACGTGCAGGTCCTTGAACCACGACGCACGCTGCGAGAACTGCAGCGACGGGTCGCCGAACTTGAACTTGCCGGCCGCGGAGATCCAGAAGCCGACCTCGATCAGCGACGTCAGCGCAGCGAGCGAGCCTGCCCACCACGCCGGCCACGGCGCAATCGCGATGACGAACGCGCCGGCGAGCGGGATCAGGATCAGCAGAGTCGTGAGCCAGCCGTTCATCAGCGCACGCTCAGGAAGACGACAGCGAGGATCGCGACACCGCCGGCGAGCGCCAGCGCGTACGAGCGGACGAGCCCGTTCTGCGCGCGCCCGAGCTCGGTCGAGCCAAGCCCGAAGCCGCGCGGCACCGCCGCGAGCGACCCTGCGATCAGCGGCTGCTCGACGAATGCGTAGAAGCCGCGCGAGAGCAGGTCGGCCGGGTGGTACCAGAGCCAGTTGTAGAGCTCGTCCCAGTAGAGCTTGTGCTCGAGGGCGCGTAGCGCGCTCGGTGCCGGGAACTTCTTCCCGGCGTAGATGGCCCACGCGAGGGCGATGCCGCCGAGGCCGAACAGCACGGCGATGATCGAGGCGGTCGCCTCCTGACGGTTCGTCGCCTCAGCGAACGGCCGCGCCGCCGGCAGCAGCCAGTCGGTCAGCGGATGCCACACGGGCGCGAACTGCAGGAACCCGCCGATCACCGAGAGGACGGCCAGCACACCAACCGTCCAGCGCATCGACAGCGGGCCCTCCTTGCCGTGGTGCGCGTGGAAGTGCTCGCGCGCGAACGCGCTCGGCTCACCCGTGAAGACGATGAAGAAGAGGCGGAATGTGTAGACGCCGGTGAGGAACGTCCCGACCAGCGCGGCGAACGCGAGGATCACGCCATACCAGCTGTGCGTCAGCGCGGCGGCGATGATCGAGTCCTTCGAGAAGAAGCCGGCGAACGGCGGGATGCCGACGAGCGCGAGCGAGCCGATCAGGAACACGATCCGCGTCTGCGGCATCAGCTTCCCGACGCCTGCAAGCTTGCGGATGTCCTGCTCGCCGGACACCGCGTGGATCGCGAGCCCGGCAGCCATGAAGAGCAGCGCCTTGAAGAACGCGTGCGTCATCAGGTGGAACATCCCGTTCGGGTACGCGCCGACGCCGACAGCGAGGAACATGTACCCGATCTGCGACATCGTCGAGTACGAGATCACCCGCTTGATGTCGGTCTGCACGAGCGCG
>DASZBP010000180.1:0-6197 GCA_035943915.1 Gaiellaceae bacterium
GTCGAGAGTGCATCCCTGCGAAGGCATGCACCCCGCGACCGGGGCGCCAAGTGGCCCGGTCGCTGTCGGTAGCGTGTTGAGGAGGCCCGCCGCCGCAACACCCGGCACCGCCAGCATCATCAGGCCAGCAACGATTCGCGACGATCGCTGCTTCATCGATCGTGCTTTAGCAGCGAGGGGTAGCTGTAGGAAGGGCGATGGCGCACGCGGCTTTCCCGGAAGTTGCTCATGCCGAAGCGGAACCCGCTCGGCCCCCCGCCCGGGTTGTCAGCTGAGGGTTGGCGGTTTTCATCGCACGTGGCGGCCCGCTCCGAGCGGGGCGTCGCTCGGGTAGTTCACGTAGCTGCAAATGATTTTGTCGCCGTAGCGGGTCTGTTCGGTGCCTGGGTCCGGTGCGAATGCGTCCCAGCCGCCGCCTCGGGGCATTTGGTGTCCGGTGATCTGCCGGTAAGCCGCAATGCAGACGGACCTCATGATGAGCCGGACGGTTGCAATCGTCGGCATCTGGCCATGCTTCCAGCCGCCATGCCGGATTGCGTAGACCTCGAACTGATGGCGGGGGTCGGAGCAGGGGACGACGACTACGATCTTGTTGCTGCCTGTTCCGCTTTTGCTGCCTGCGATGAGGCACTGCCCAGGCTTGACGGTCAGGTAGAACGCATGTTTGTCGGGAGTCGCGGAGGCGTGTGCGGCTGCGGCTGTGATGAGCCCGACGACAAGAGCGATGAGTGTAAAACGGGCCATGAACTTCTCCTTAGTGGGTGGTCAGGCAAGGGTTGCGGTGAAGCGAATGACTCCGCTACGGCAGGTGAGGTGCGGCGCGGAGGCGGTCATCTCGACTGTTCCGGAGACGCGTTTCCCGCCGTTACTGAAGGCTCCCCGCACGATCGCGTGGGCGGTGCCGCGAAACGCTTGCGGATCGGGCGAAGGCTCACGGAACGGGAAGGTGCCGCTGAGGTTGAATGTGCCGCGCGGCGTGATCTGCACAGCTTGGGTTGATGTGAGTGTGACGTGGGCCGGCCCTACGCACGAGCCGCGGCCGGCCTGACCTAGCAAGGTCACGTTGAACCTGCCGCTCGTGAAGTTTGCGCCGGTGCCCGACACAGTCAGTGTCACCGCACCCCGTGTGGCGTCTTCGCCTCGGTAATGGGCCCCTTTGATCGGCGGGGTGGATGATGCGAGAGCGAGCGGCACAACGACACCGCCGACGAACATCGCTGTCAAGAGTCCAAACGGTCGGGCGTACGAAGCAAGTGAAAGCGGGCTCATCGAAATCCTCCTCGGGAAGCTGTCTGCTCAAGCATCCGTCGGGGCGGTCAAGAAGGGTTCATGCCGCGATCAAGCCGACCTTCTGGTGACATCATCATGGGGTGGAGGTGCGGCTACTTGGCCCTGTCGAGTTGGTCGAAGGCGATGAGGTCGTCCGGATCACGGCTGCCAAGCAGCGGGCGTTACTCGCCGTGCTGGCGCTTCAACCCGGGCGGGTCGTGCCACTCGAGACGATCATCGAGCGGCTCTGGGATGAGCCTCCTCCAAGCGCGGCACATGCGGTCGGCGTCTACGTTTCCGAACTTCGCCGTCAGCTCCCGTCGCGCGAGCTGCTGCGTAGCCGCCGCCCCGGCTACCTGGTCGACCTCCCTGCAGAAGCGGTCGACGCGTTGCGCTTCGAGCGCCTCTACCGGGGGGCACTCGAGAGCCTTCGTCGCGGCAATCTCGCTTCGGCGGTCTCAATGTTGCGGGACGCGCTCGCGCTCTGGGGCGGCCCAGCGATCGCTGATGCGCGGAGCGGGCCCCTTCAGAGAGAGGCAGAACGGCTTGATGAAAGCCGCCTTGTCGCGTACGAAACATGCCTCGATGCGGAGTTGCAGCTTGGCCAAGTCGACGCCGTGCTCGTCGATGCCGAAAGCCTGCTGGCGAAGCACCCGCTGCGGCCGCAGCTCGTGCGGACGGTGATGCTCGCCCGCCTCGCCACCGGCCGCCAAGCCTCTGCTCTCGCCGCCTACCGCGAACATCAGCGACGACTCAGCGCCGAACTAGGACTCGCCCCTGAGGAGAGTCTCCGAGCACTCGAGACGGCGATCTTGCGCGGCGAGCTGACTGCCCCCTCCGCGGCGGTGCTTTCACCCTCAGCGCCGCTGCCGGCTCAACTGACCATATTTGTCGGACGGCAACGCGAGCTGAGGGAGGTTGAAAGACTGGTCACGCGCGAGGAGGTGCGACTGCTGACCCTGACCGGCCCCGGAGGGGTCGGGAAAACGCGGTTAGCTCTCCAGGTCGCAGCCGCGATCGCTGACCGACTCGAGGATGGGGTCTGTTTCGTCGCGCTCGCGGCGGTGCGCGACGCGGAGCTGGCCATCGCCTTGATCGCAGAAAAACTGGGCGTCCGGGAGCAGACCGGAACGACACTGACCGTCTCGGTCGCTGACCATTTGGCCGAGCGGGAGCTGCTCCTTGTGCTAGACAATTTCGAGCAGGTGTCAGCAGCCGCCTCGGAAGTTGCGACCCTACTGGCCGCCGCGCCGCGCTTGCGCGTCCTCGTCACAAGCCGCAAAGTACTCGGGCTTCGAGGCGAGCAACTGTATGACTTGCCGCCGCTTAGCGTTCCGTCCCCCTCGGACGGGCCGGAGGCGATCCTCAACTCGGATGCTGTTCGCCTCTTCGAACGGCGGGCGCAGGCGATCGATCCCGAGTTCACAATCGACCACGACGACGCTGCAGCAGTTGCCGAGCTATGCCGGCGCCTCGATGGCCTACCGCTTGCCGTCGAGCTCGCGGCCGCACGGATCCGGGTCTTGCCTCCGAAGACGATGCTGAGACGCCTCGACAAGCGGCTGCAGTTCCTATCCGGAGACGCACCCGACTCGGAGCCGCGACAGCAAACACTTATGGCCACGATTGCATGGAGCTTCGAGCTGCTCAGCCCCTCGGACCAAGAGCTGTTCGCACGGCTGGGCGTTTTCGTCGGCGGCTTCCGGCTGAACGCCGCCGAGTCACAAGTGACCGCGAACAACGGCGTCACCCCCGACGTGCTCGACGGCATCACATCGCTCCTCGCCAACAGTCTCCTGCGCCGCTGGGACGATCCCGACGGCGAGCCACGTTTCTGGATGCTGGAGACAATCCGCGAGTTCGCGGTTGCCCGCCTCGAGCCCGAAGGTCTCCTCGAGACGTGCCGCCGGCTCCATGCTGCCTACTTCGCCGACCTTGCAGCGCGCGCAGAGCCAGAGCTCTGGCGGGCCGAACAGGCCGCGTGGGCAACCCGACTCGATAGTGATCAGAACAACCTCCGCGAAGCCCTCGCATGGGCACTCGAGGCGAACGAAGGGGAGCTCGCGCTTCGATTAGCAGGAGCGCTCGAGCCGTACTGGGAGACGCGCGGGCAGATCGCAGAAGGGCAACGTTGGCTGCTTGGGGCGCTCAACGCAGCGCCCGGGGCGACCGCGCGAAGCCGCGCGAAAGCGGTCTTCGGACTCTCGCGACTCGTGCAAATCGAGGGCGACTACGCACGGGAACAAGCGCTACTCGGGGAAGCGGTCCAGTTGTACAGCGACGCATCCGATCAGCACGGCCTCACCTTCGCCCTCGCGCACCTCGGGCTGGTGATGGGCCGTCTCGGCCACGCCGCTGCCGCGGAAGCGCCCTCGCGGCGCGCCGTCGAACTGTCGCGACAACTCAGCGACGAGTGGCTGCTGGCGATGGCGCTCAACTGTCAGGGCATGGCTCTTCTCGATGCCGGACAATCCGCTGCCGCTAAAGCGGCGATCGAGGAAAGTCTCACGATCAGGCGTGCGCTAGGCGAGAAGCGCGGCATCGCCGTCACGCTAGACAGCCTCGGAACGCTCCTCGTGGCCCAAGGAAAAAGCAGCGAGGCGCTTGCCCCTCTCGAGGAAGCGTTGTCCCTTGTTCGCCAGCTCGACAACGTCACCCTGGAGGCTCCACTCCTTACAAGCCTCGGCCTGGCAGCCCTCAACGCCGCAGATCCCGAGCGCGCACAGTCGCTGCTAACCCAGAGTCTCCTGATCTGCCGAGAGATCTCAGACCGCGAAGCGATGAGCGGAGCTCTGGTCGGACTCGCTGCACTCGACCTTCAGCGCGACCCGAAACGCGCGCGCCTGCTCTGGCAGCTCGCAATCGCACTTCGGTGCCAGCTCGGGAGCGCCCCGCTAGCGCACGTTCGTCCAACGCACGACCTCGTCGGGCGTGCCCTCAGCACCTCGACGCGCAATCCTTCCGCGGCCGAGGGTTGCGTCGACCAGCGGACCTTCGACGCAACCTTGAGCGAACTTCTCAACGCATTCGGCGAAGATCTTTCTTCGGCCATCTCCTGAAGCGTGGCTAACGCGCGCGCGTGATGCCGACTCCCGAGTGCGCGCAGCGAAGTGGCATCCGCAAATCAAGCAACACCGCATCCGGCGCCGTCCGACCAACCAACGGCAACACCTGCGAACCCGTCCGCGCCTCACCCACCACCTCAACGAGGTCAGGCCCAGCGGGGCAGACAGGCACTTGAACAACGGGAGCCCGGCCCCGAGCGCCGCCGGCTGGACCATCAGCCGGTACTCGTCGATCAACCCAAGCCGCGAAAGCGCCTGAACGAACCTCGCGCCGCCTATGCGATCAAATCGTTTCCAGACTCTCGCTTGAGCCGCCCGATCTCCTCGCCGAGGTCGCCGCGGCAAATTCGCGTCTCCGACCACGTAGCGTGCTGAAGCGTCTTCGAGAAGACGACCTTCGGGATCTCGTTCATCGGGCGCGCGTACTCGCTCGTGGATGTCGGCCACACCGCGGCCATTTCCTCGTACGTCACCCGCCCCATCAAGTGGGCGCCAACGGCTCTCACCGAATCGAGCACCCACCGCTTAACACCGTCACCCTGGCCGCGACGAGTCGAAGAATCTCGCGTTCGCGTTTGGTGCGTCGAGCGAACTCGGTTTGCGGTGCGGCCGACTGCGGATCGCGCGCGAACTCGGCAGTTAGCCGCTTGGTGAATCGCGGGGCCGAGCAGCGCGTCACCGGCGGCGACGGTACGCGCGCTGCTCGGCTACGACCTCGCCCGCATGCTCGAGGAAGGCAGCGCCGAGGAGAGGCGGGTGCTGCACGGCGACACGCGAGCCTGCACGTCGGCGGTGATGGAGTCAATCTGCTCGCTGACCAGAAGCGAGGTCGCGGCGTGGGTTATCTCGTCGCGTCGAGGATCTCGGCGTCGGTGACGGCCTTAGTGAGTGAAGCGGCGGCCCGCTTCGTGGCCGCCTTGTCGTCGAACGGTCCGCTCTGAAGCAGCTTCTCGCCCTTCCTGTTTAGAACGACGAAGCGAAACCGCTCGCCGCTCTTGCGAATCTCGATCTTCCCTGCCATTGCGTCCTCCTTGTTTGAAGCTAAGTCTATGACTGAAACCAAGACGCCGCCCGCTGCGCACAGGATGTGCCACGAAGTTCAGTTGTGTTGACTAGGATCGCGCGCGTCGTCAGCTCGACTGTTCTCGCTCGAGCTGCTCTCTGGGGTCAAGGGCCGCAACCTCGTCGTAGAGCAGGTTGAGCCGGCGCATAGTCGCGGGCCATCCGTAGTGACGACTCTCGGCCAAGGCACGTTTGCCGCGTGCGAGTCGATCCGAATCCTCGGTCGCGGCTGCGACGAGTGTGTCGGTGAGACTCTCTTGGTCGTCGGGCGGGATCAGCCAGCCGGTCTTTCCGTCGGCGACGATTTCAGCCGGGCCGTGCGTGCGGCAGGCGATCACCGGCAGGCCGCAGGCCATCGCCTCGATGAGCACCAGTCCGAACGCTTCGGCGACCGATGGCAGTACCAGCAGGTCGGCGGCGTTCAGCGCCTCGGGGAGCTGCTCGTGCGAACGCCAGCCGGCAAGGAACCCTGCCGGTTCCCGAGCCGGCGGGCGGACACGAGCGGATGCTCACCCTCCCACTCCCCCGGATGGCCACCCACCAGCACAAGCGGCAAAGGACCGCCGATTCGCTCGGCCGCACGGGCGTGCGCTGCGATCAGAAGCGGCAGCCGCTTCACCGCTGTGTAGCGGCCAACGTAAAGCAAGACCGGCCCGCCGGAGCGAAACGGGGCGAGATCCTTCTCGCTGCAGGCGACTGTGCCGGGACGTCCGCTCTCGTCCCAGCCCTGCGGCGAGTCGAGAAGCCAGCGCCGCCAGAACGCAAACCGCTGCTCGGCGTTGATAGGCCGCGGCTTGAACT
>DASZBP010000181.1:0-11284 GCA_035943915.1 Gaiellaceae bacterium
ATCCGGTTGAGTGGCGGAGGGCCGTAGCCGAGCGCGGGGTACGCGAGCTTGTACAGCGCGCGGCGCACCGGCCCGCGCGGCGTCTCCGGCTCGCGCGCCGCGAACCATCGCACCTGCGAGCGCACCAGCAGCTCGACGTCCGCACCTTCGCGCGCGGCGATGCCCGCACTCTCCAGCGCGTTCTGGCCGCCGCCGATCACTGCGACCCGCTTTCCGGCGAGCGCAGCTGCATCCCGCCGCGCGGTCGCGAGCTCGACGCGGTCGCCGAGCACCGCGTCGAACGGCGGCGGCGCGTACGCGAACGGCGCCACACCGACGGCGATCACGACTGCGCTCGCATCGGCGCTCTGGCCTGTCGCGGTCGTGACCCGCAGCAGGTCGCCGGCGGGCTCGATGCGGGCGACGTCGTCGGAGACCTCGTCTTGCACATAGCGCTTGCGGAACCACTCGGCGTAGCGCAGGAACACCTGCAGCGGCAGCGGCTCCTGCCGCGGCGTCCCCGTGGCGGCTGCGAAATCGTCGATCGTCCCGCCGGCCGACGCGGACAGCGACGTCTCCTGCCACGCGGAACGCATCAGCATGTCCGCAGGCATCTGCGTGCGCCACGTGCGCATCGGCTCGCCGTAGACACGCGAGCCGGGCACGTGTGCGGCGACTGAGAGGCCGAACGGCCCGGCTCCAACGACGGCGATCACAGCAGGCTGCGGTAGAGGTCGACGTGCGCCCGGCGGAACGCAGGGAGGTCGAAGAGCTCCTCGGCGCGTGCGCGCGCTGCGGCGCCGATCCGCTCGCGCAACGCGGGGTCGTCGAGCAGGCGCGCGAGTGCATCCGTCAGCGCGGTCACGTCGCCGGCCGGCACGAGATAGCCGGTCTCGCCGTCGACGACCTGCTCGCGCAGCCCGCCCACATCGGAAGCGACGACGGGAAGCCCGGCGGCCATCGCCTCGAGCACCGAGATCGGCAGCCCTTCCGAGCGACTCGCCAGGACGAACACGCCTGCGTCCGCGAGCAGCTGCGGCACGTCGTCGCGCTCGCCGGCGAACCGAACCCGCTCGTCGAGACCGAGCCGGTGCTGCAGCGTCTCGAGGTCGGTGCGATCCGGGCCGTCGCCGACGATCACGAGCTCGTACGGCCGGTCGCCGAGCGCGGCCGTCGCGCGCAGCAGCGTCTCACCGTCCTTGGGGTACTTCAGGCGACCAACGAAGACGATGCGTGCGCTCTCGTGCGGGCGCGCGTGCGGGGCGGCCTGCACATCGATGGCGTTGCGAATCACGACGGTCTTCTCGGCGTCGCACGTGCGCGCGGCGAGGCCTTTGCGCAACTCGTTGTCCGCGACGCAGATCATCCGCGTCGTCAGCGGGCGCATCAGCCGGTCCGCAACGAGATAGACGGTCGACGCGCGCCCGCTGTAGGCGGCGAACGCCCAGCCGTGCACGGTGAAGACCCGCGTGGGCACCCCCGCGAGCCACGCCGCCAGGCGGCCGAGGATGCCGGCCTTCGAGCTGTTCGCGTGGACGATGTTCGGCCGGAGCTTCCGGCACAGGCGGTAGAGCTCGAGCAGCCCGAGTGCGTCGTGCAGCGGCGAGATCGGGCGCCGTACGTGCGCGAGCGGCACGTACCGCGCGCCGGCGGACTCCGCCGCGGCCCGCAGCGGTCCCGGTCCCCACGCCGCGACCGTCACGTCGAAGGTCTCGGTCAGCGCCGGCAGCAGGTGCATCACGTACGACTGCGCGCCGCCGATTTCAGCGAGCGTGATCAGGACCAGAAGCCTCGGCCGCTCCGGCACGGGCGAAAGGGTACGTGGGCAGCGGTTATGGTGCCGCGCATGCCCCTTGGTCGCCGAGGAGGAGACGAGCGCGCGCAGCAGGCGCTCGCCGCTGCGGTGATCGGGCGCGTCTCCGGAGCCGGCGACGGCGCGGAGGCCGTGCGCCGGGCGCTCGCCCGCACCGAGCTCGAGCGGCCGGTCCGCAAGGTCGCGATCGTCGACGTCTCCGACGCCCGCCTCGCGGGCGGGATCGTCGCGGCGCTGCGCGACGAGCGCTCGCTCATCGCGGGTCCCGCGCGCGTCGTCGGGCTCGACGGCGTCGACGCCGTCGTCGCGATCGTGCCGGCTGGGCTGGCTCCCGCCGACGCGCTGAAGGAGCTCGAGCACGTGCGCGACCTTCTGCTCGGCGTGCTGCTCGTCGGCGGCGCGCCCGCTGCCGCGCCGGCACGCGAGCCTGCGGCGCGGGACGGCGACGACCCGCTGGCCGCGCTGAGCGCTCTCGAGCGCTCAGCCGGCCCCGTCGAGGCCGGGCTCACGCCTGGGCCCGCGCCGAAGCCGTCGCCCGAGCCGACCCGTAAGCCGCAGCCCGCTCCCCCCGCCGCCGAGGCACGGCTGCGCGCTGCCACGGAGTCAGCGGTCGAAGCGCGCATGGCCGAGCTTGCGCAGCGCGAGGCTGAGCTCCGGAGCAGCGAGGCGACCGCCGAGCGCGTCGCCCTGCTCGAGTCGCAACTTCGCGACGCGCGCGAGGCGGAGGAGCGCGTCGGCCGGCTCGAGTCGGATCTCGCGGAGACGCGGACCCGCGCGGAGCGCGCCGAGGCGAACGTCGCCGAGCTGAACGAGCGCCTGCGCGCCGCGTCGCAGGAGTCGTCGCGCGTCAACGAGCTCGAGAGGCAGCTGGAACGCCGTCTCGCGGAGCTGTCGCAGCGCGAAGCGGCGCTCGAGCGCATCCAGGCGACGGTCACTGAGCGCACCGCCGAGCCAGAGCCCGTCGTGGAGCGGCGCCCGAGCCTGTTCGGCCGCCGCCGCAAGGACGCGCCCGTCGCGGCGCAGAGCGAGAACGAGACGCTGCGTGCCCGGATCGCCGAGCTCGAGGAGGCGCACGCCGAGCCGCCGCAGCTGCTGCCGCAGCACGAGCACGAGCCCGAGCCCGAAGCGCCCGCGCCGCTCGCTGCCGTCGAGCCGGTTGTAGGACGGCCGACGATCTTCGACCTCGAGCGCCTTGTCGACGACGCGCGCGCGCGCGCGGGATGGGTGAGGCCGAGGAGTGGGGGCCCTACATCCCGCTGCTGCGGCAGCACGCGTCCAGCGACGGGTCGATCGCGTACGAATTCGACGATCTCCTACGCGACGTGTTCGGCTCGGCCGTCAACGTCTGAGCAGGCGCGAGCGCAGCACGCCGATCACGCGCGCCGCGAGCGGCGCCGGGTCGGAGGCGCGGAAGAACGCGTGCGTCGTTCCGCGACGCGGTTTCGCAACGCGCGCGGCGTCGCCGACGCGCCCGTCGCGTAGCGCGACGAGCGCATTCAGCACCTCGGTCTCCTCCCAGCGGTAGCGCACGCCTGGCCGCGCGACGATGCGCGCGGTGGGCGCTCGGCCGAGTAGTGCGTCAACGAGGATCGCGGGCAGGTTCGCTCCCGCAGCGATGGCGAGTGCGAGCGAGCCGTACGGGCGCGGGTTGAAGTCGATCGACGCGAGGCCGTCGCGGCCCTCGACCAGCTCGAGCTGGAACATGCCCTGCCAGCCGAGGTCTCGCAGGAGCGCCTCCGTTTTCTCGGCGATGCCGGAGGGCGGTGGCATCGTGACGCTCGCCGACGTGAACCCCCCGCGCGGCGGCCACATGCGCTCGTCCCGCGATGCGCACAGGGCAAGCAGCTCGCCCCCGAACACGACCCCGCTGATCGAGCAGACGTGCCCCGTCTCGCAGCGCTGCAGGGTGACGGTCCCGCCGAAGGACGGGAAGAGATCGCGCACGGCGCGCTCGTCGTCGGCGTATTGCGTCGTGTGCATGTGCCCGGCGCGCAGCGACTGCGTCGGCTTGAGCACGACGGGGTAGCCGATGCGCGCGGCCGCTGCGAGCGCTTCGTCGAGCGTCGCGCACGTCTCGCTCGGCGGCGGCGCGATGCCGGCCAGCGTCGCGGCTTCGAGGAACGCGGGCTTGTCGAGGCAGCGCATGACGATTTCGTGCGGTGGCAGCGCGATGCGCACGTGCTGCTCGAGCTGCTCGCGGTGCTCCGAGACCGCGAGCGTCGCGGCGTCCACACCCGGAACGAGCGCCGCATACTCGCCGCGCGACACGATGGCTGCGAGGCCGGCGACGAACGCATCCGCGTCCGCGCGCGGGTTGGGCAGGTGGTATCGCTTCGACACGGACCGCGACCAGTGGCCGGCCGCGGGCCGCGTCCCGGCGACTCCTCCGACGGCGTATCCGGCCTCGCGCAGGCCGCGGCACACTGCGAGCACCGCGCGCTCCTCGACGTCGGTGACGAGAACGCGATCGGTCAAGCTCGTCCCCGGTGCAGTGCGGCAACGAGCCCGGCTGCGTCCTCGCGCCGCGGCACGAACATCCGCCAGGTCATGTCGTACGTGCGCGCGAACACGACTGCAGCTGCGACACCGCCGGTCAGGAACGCGGCGGTCGCGGCGGCGGCGGCACCTGCCGCGCCGTGCGACGGGATCAACGCGAAGTCGAGGACGAAGCCGACGACGAGCGACACGAACGGGCCGACCGAAGACCGTCCCGGCGACGCGGAGGCAGCGAGCCCCGCGGAGAAGACCGAGCTGGCAACGAAGCCGATACCCCCGGGCACGAGCCAGAGGAACGGCGTGACGCTCGGGCGGAACGAGTCGCCGAAGACGAGCGGCAGCACGAACGGCCCGACGATCATCGCGACCGCGGCGCCGATTGCCGTGAGCAGGAAGACGAGGCGGAACGCGCGGAGCGTCCGCATCGCACGCTCGTCCTCGGACGTCGAGGCGATGATCGGGATGAGGCTGTTGCTGACCGACTGCGGCACGTAGAGCTCGACCTCCGAAGCGTTCACCGCAACTGCGTACACGCCGAGTGACGCGTTCGACGAGATAGCGCCCATGATCACCTGGTCGATGCGGAAATTGAGGAACGTCGACAGCGAGCCGACCCACGCGCGCACGCCGAACTTCCACGTGCGCCGCTGGAGCGCGACGTCGAGCCGGCCGGGAGGCATCCGTCGTAGTGCCAGCACCGTCATCAGGATGCCGCCGAGCAGCTGGCCGCCGGTCCAGATCACCGCGGCGGACGTGACGCTCAGTCCCCAGGCGAGCCACGCGATCACCAGGGCGGCGGCGTAGGTCCAGACATAGAGCGGCTGCAGGATTGCCTGCTGACGGAACAGCGACAGGCCAAGCGACAGCGAGTAACCGAGGTTGAGCAGCGACGCGGCGTAGATCCCGGCGCCGATCAGCAGCACGTCGCGATGCGCAAGGCTTGCGGGGTGGAGGCCCGGCAGCGCAAGGAGGATCCCGCACACGACGACGGCGGCGAGCGACGCGAGCACGAAGCCGGCGAGCAGCGTGTTCGTGACGATCGCGCTGCGGCTCTCCGGCTCACGGGCGACGAAAACCGAGGCCGCTTCACGCAGACCGCCGGCGGAGAGGATCGCCGCCATCAGCGCGACCGTCGTGAAGTACGCGATCGCGCCGCGGTCGGCAGGGCCGAGCGCCCGCGCGAGGACGAGCACCGCCGCGAAATACCCGAGGTTGCCGCCGAGCTTCCCGAGGAAGACGAAGACCGACGCGCGCGCGACGTTCGTCATGCGCCGTACCGCAGCCGGCGATAGATCCCGCGCAGCGCCGGCGGGGTGTCGTGCGCGCCCGCGACCTTGGCGCGGAAGTCGAGCATGGTGTCGCGCCGGTCGATCTGCCGGCGCAGCAGCGCGAGGCGGTCGGTCGCGGCGGTATTGATGCCGGGCTCGCACGAGACCGCGTTCGCGAAGCCCGCTTCCTCGACGTACGCGCGCTCGCGCGCGCCGAACAGCCCGGCCGGGTAACAGAACGCGTCGACGCGGCGGCCGAGCTGCTGCTCGAGCTCCGCCTTCGAATCGGTGATCTCACGCCGCGCGTCCTCGTCGGAGAGCTGCAGCAGGTTGGGATGCGTGACGGTGTGCGCCTCGAACCGCAGCGGGCCGCCGTCGAGCGCGCGGATCGTGTCCCACGACATCAGCGGAGGCTGCTGCTCGTACCAGGTGAAGTGCGCGCGCCCGCCGGTCACGCCGGTCGCGATGAAGACGGTCGCGGTGAAGCCGAGACGGTCGAGCACCGGCAGCGCGTGGTCGGCGACGTCCTGGTACCCGTCGTCGAAGCTCAGGCCGATCAGCCCAGCGGTGATCCCCGCGTCAAGTGCACGCGCGGCCTCGTTCACGTCGACAGCGCGCAGTCCGAGGGCTGCGAGCCGCTCCATCTGCGCGGCGAACTTCTCCGGTGCTAGGCCGAGCTCGTCGCGATCCGGCGAGACACGGTGGTAGAAGAGGATGCGGATCCCTTCGCCGCCGCTGCCGCGACGGAGCAGCCAGCGCGCCGAGCGCGCGGTCGTTGCCGCCGCCTTCGCCGGATAGAGCCAGCGCGGGCCGAGCGCAAGCTGTCCCCCGGGCACGCGCGAACCCTATTCGGCCAGGTGGAGCGCGCGCTCCACCACCGGGTTGCCGGGATCGAGGGTGAGCGCGTGCCGAAAGACGCGTCGCGCAGCCGCGCGGTGCCCCGTGTTCAGCAGCACCGAGCCGTAGAAGTACTGCGTCTGCAGGACGCGCGGCTCGCGCTTTGCTGCGGTCGCGAGCAGATCGAGCTGCCGGGTGGAATTCGAGACGAGCTCCGCTTCGGCGACCAGCGGAGCGGTGGAGATCGGGTCGAGCCTCCGAGCCCAGCCGAGTGACGACACGTCACCATGGTGCAGCGCGTCGTCGACGAGATGCTGCGCGAGCCACGGCGGCGCGAAGACGAGCAGTCCTATCAGCACGGCCACCACGCCGGCGCCGCGCGACACCGCAGGGCGCAGCGTGCCGCGCCCTTCCGCGGCGAGGCCGACCCCGACGAGCGCGAAGAGCGGGACGCCGAGGGCGGGAAACGTCCACGTCCAGTCGACGCACGCCTGCGCGAGCCACGCGACGAACGCGCCGAGCGCGGCGGTCGCCGTGAACGTGGAAGTACGAACGCCCGCGACGAGCAGCACGGCGATCGTGCCGAGCGCGCCGAAGAGGAGCAAGAAGCCGACGATCCCCTGCTCGGCCAGCAGCTCGAGGGGCAGCGAGTGCGCGCGCGCCGGCGTCTCGCTGCTGCGGCCGAGGATGAGGTACTCGGGGCCGAAGCACCGCGCGCCGCAGCCGGCGACCGGGTGCCGCTTCCACTCGATCAGCGCGACGCGCCAGAAGTCGTAGCGGTTCGAGCCGAGCGCGGTGAGATGGCTCGCGCCGCCCGCGTTGGGGTCGAAGTGCTTGAACGACGCCCAGTGCGCGCGCGTCCACGCGACCGGGTGCGGGTTCGCGCGCAGGAACACGCCGGCACCGGCGAGCACGGCGACGACCGTGAGCGCGGCGAGCGCGCGCCCGATCAGGCGCCGGCGCTCGGCGCCGATCGCGACGCGGCGGTCGATCAGCGCGAGCACGAGACCTGCGACTGCGCCGGCGACGGCCGCGACCAGCACGGTGCGGCCCGCCGTGTGCACCGCTGCGAGCGTCTGGCTGCGGTACGGCCCGGTGAGCGGACGGAACGCGATTGCGTCGATGATCCCGACGACCGCGATTGCGGGCAGCAGCCGGATGCGGAGTGGCGAGACCGCCAGCAGCACGACGATCGACACGGCGACGCCGAGCGTTGTGCCCTTCGACTGGGCGAGCATCGCCGCCGCCGCGAACAGCGCGGCGCCGCCGAGCCCGAGCGCGCGCGCGGCGACGGAGCCGCGCTCGCGCGTCGCAAAGAGCAGCGCGGGCCACAGGCCGAGCGCGAAGAGCGCCCCCTGCGCGTTCGCATACGTGGTCGGGAAGTAGATGCGCCCGTAGCGGAAGAGCGACAGCGCGCCGCCGCTGAAGCCGATCCGCAGCGCGACCGCGATCGTGAACGCGCCGAGCACGAGCGTCAGCGCGGCGAGCGCGGCCGTCCGTGCCGTCGCGGTCGTCAGCGACACGAGCGGCAGCGTGAGCGCAAGCAGGTAGAACGCGGTGAGGAGCGCCTCGTCGCGCGAGAGCGAGGGGACGGGCGACCAGGTCAGCGAGATGGCCGCCCAGCACGCGTTCGCGCCGAGCAGGATCAGCGCGACGGCGGCCGCCCGGCGCGGGACCGCGGTCGCCCCGGCGAGGGCGACGACCCCGACCAGCAGCGCGGCCACCACGGCGTACGGCAGGAAGCCATGGGCGGCCGCGGCGGCGATCGACCCGGAGTCGTGCCAGGCCTCCCACGCGCCCATCGCGGCCAGGACCGCGACAAGCAGCGCCGGTAACCGGAACCCGACTTCTCGCAGATACGTATCCGATTTGTAAATCAGATCGTTAGACCAATGGCACGTCGTAACGGGAGACTGCGGAAAGGAGCACTACAAATGCGTCGGGGACGGGGTTTGATTGTGATTGCCGTGTGCGCGCTTGCCGTAACTTGCGGCTTCGCAGGCATTGCGCGCGCAGACAGCGGAGGCGACGGATCGCCGATGGCGATCTGCCAGGACCTTCAGGACGGGACGGTCGACGGGAGCTACACGGAGGCGCAGTGGAATGCCTTCCTGAGCGACCCGACAGTCCAGGGGTATTGCAGTGTGATCGTGCCGCCCTGCGTGACGGGCACGGGCAGCAACGGCGGCGGCTCGATGTGCCAGCCGACGACGACGACCACCACCACGACCACGCCGGCTCCGCCGGTGCCGCTGACTCCGGCACCCGCAGCGGCAGTCGCGCCCGCAGCGGTGGTGAAGACCAAGCCGGCGGCGGTGAAGGGCGCCACCCACACCACCAGGGCACGGCCGGCACCGGCGACGCTCGGCACCTCGCGGACGCAGGGGACCCTGCCGTTCACGGGGCTTCAGTTGACTGTGGTGCTGGCGTTCGCGCTCGCGCTGGTCGGTGCGGGCCTCGTGCTCCGGCGCACCGGGCGCGTGCGTGACGAGCGCTGACGACGACTCACAGACGTGATTCGCCTCGAGAGGCCCCTGCAAAGGGGCCTCTTCTCTTTACCGTTACCAAATCATAGAGATATCCGTTGTAACTCATACAAGGGCACGTTCAACGGATTCACGGGCGAAGAACGGGGGGATCTGCGGTGGGAGTTCAATCGTACGAGGTCGTCGAGGGCATCGCCCTCGACGGATTGTCGGAGGCGCCTCGCCTCCAGATCGGGCGGCGGACTGCGATCACGCTTGCGCTGTTCGGGCGTCTGGGAGTCGTGTGGCTTCCGCTCTACGCAATGCTGCAGAGCCGGGTGCCGTCGTTGGCCGGCGGGCTCGAGCTGACGACGGTTCTGGCCCTGGTCTGGTTTGTGGGCCTGCACAAGGCATTCGAGGCGGCGCGGCTCACGCTGCTGTCGCTCGGCCCGGCGACCGCCGCCGCGCTCGGCACGGCGCTCGGCTGGATCGCGGCTTCGGCGGCCAGCGTCTGGGTCGACCTGCACCTGGCGCCGGTCGACCTGCTCGAGACGGCGGTCACGGTGTTCATCCTCTCGTGGGTCTGGGAGAGCGTCGTGACCCGCAGCGTGGCGGCGCGCCGCCGCGTGCTGATGATCGGCAGCGACGAGACGCGCTCGGTGGCCGCAGAGGTCCGCGGTAACCGCGACCTGCCGTTCGAGATCTGCGGGATCGTCGACAGCGAGCGGCCGCAGGACATCGCCGCGTCGGTCCAGGAGCACCGCCCGGACATCGTCGTCCTCGGCGACGAGGGCCGCACCGACGTCCTCGAGTCGTTGCTCGACCTCGCCGGCTTCGGGTTCAAGCTCGTCGGCGTCGCCGAGTTCTACGAGCACGCCTTCGGCCGCGTGCCCGTCGAGACGCTGCGCGTCTCGTGGTTCGCCAACGTGCTGCACCTGTACCAGCGCCCGTACACCCGCGCGGCGAAGCGCGGCTTCGACGTCGCCGTCGCGGCGATCGGCCTGCTGGCCGTGTCGTGGGTGCTGCCGATCCTCTGGCTCGCCGTGAAGCGCTGCAACGGCGCCGGCCCGGTCATCTTCCGGCAGACGCGCCTCGGCGAGGGCGGCCGGCACTTCACGATCTACAAGTTCCGCACGATGCGCAACGACGCCGAGGCCACCGGTGCGGTGTGGGCGTCGCAGGACGACCCGCGCATCACGAAGCTCGGCAAGCTCATGCGCAAGACGCGGCTCGACGAGCTGCCCCAGCTGGTCAACGTGCTGATGGGCGACATGTCGATCGTCGGCCCGCGCCCGGAGCGCCCGGAGTTCCTCGAGCAGCTGCACGAGGCCGTCCCGTTCTGGACGCGCCGCCACCTCGTGAAGCCGGGCATCACCGGCTGGGCGCAGGTGCGCCGCGGCTACACGGCCGACGCGGGCGGCACTGCCGAGAAGCTCGCGTACGACCTCTGGTACCTGCGCCACCGCTCGCTGGTCATCGACCTGGCGATCTGCGTGAAGACCTTCACGACCTGCGTGACCGGGTCGGGCGCCCGCTAGTCCTACCCCGCAAGGAGGCGTCCGCCGTCCCCCCGGCGGCGGGCGCCTCACCCCAGCTTGCGGGAGTAGGGTCCCGGTGTGTTCGAGCGCTTCACGGAGCGGGCTCGCCAGGTGGTCGTCTACGCGCAGGACGAGGCGCGCGGGCTGCAGCACAACCACATCGGCACCGAGCACCTGCTGCTCGGCTTGCTGCGTGAAGAGGAAGGTCTCGGCGCGCGCGTGCTGGAGTCACTCGGCGTGACGCTCGAGGAAGCCCGCGGCCAGGTCGCGCCGAGCGTCCGGCAGCGTGAGACGGCGACGACCGGGCAGATCCCGTTCACGCCACGCGCGAAGCGGGTGCTCGAGCTGTCGCTGAGAGAGGCGGTTCAGCTCGGCCACGACTACATCGGCACCGAGCACGTGCTTCTCGGTCTCGCCGCCGAACGCAAAGGCGCGGCCGCGCGGATCCTGCTCGACCTCGGCGTGTCGTCCCAGGACGTCCGCGCTGCGGTGCTGGGCACGCTCGAAGGAGGTGCGCCCTCGATCCGCGCGCGCGACATCCGCCGGGTGCCGCAGCGCGACTCGCTTCCCGTGCTCGTTGCAGGGGTATTCCTCGCGGTCGGATTGGCAGTCGGATTGCTCGTCGGCTGGGCCGTCTGGGGCTGACGCGGCACCACCGACTTGCGGAGTACCATGGGCCGCTCGGAAAGCCCAACGGTTTGTACGGCCGGGTCAGGCGGAAGAGAGGTATTGCGTGTTCGAAAGGTTCACTGAACGGGCTCGTCAGGTCGTGGTGCTCGCACAGGACGAAGCGCGCGCGCTGAAGCACAACTACATCGGCACCGAGCACATCCTGCTCGGTTTGCTCCGCGAGGAAGAGGGGCTTGCCGCCCGCGTCCTCGAGTCGCT
>DASZBP010000182.1:0-20116 GCA_035943915.1 Gaiellaceae bacterium
GGCCCGTCTGGCGTCTGTGGATGTTGGCGCAGGCGACGCCGTTGGTCTCGATCTGTCAGGGTCGTGCTGAGCCGCCGGTCGATGGGAGTGCGTTGCGCTTCACGGCTTGGCGCGTGGAAGGGAGCCACATGGTGGCGAGAATTGCGACGTACCGCTTTACCGGCGATGGGCAGGATCTTGGCAAACGGGCTGAAGCAGGAATCCTTCCGATCCTCAAGGCACAGCCGGGCTTCAAGAGCTACGCAGTAGCAATCGGCGAGGGCAAAGTCTTCTCGTCCAGCGCATGGGACAGCCGGGACGAAGCCGAACGCAGCAGCGCCGCTGTTGCCTCATGGGTGGCGGACAACATGAGCGAGATCACTCTGGATGGCGACGTTCACTACGCCGACGTCGCGTTCAGCACCGCCCTCGCGGTGTCCACCGCCTAGAGCACACGTGATTACGTGGCCCGGCTCACGCTGGGCCACGTATACGGCGGAACGGCCGCAGCCTCAGGCGTAGGAGTACGCTCGGCAGATGTCAGCGCCTGCCAGCCCGTTGCTTTCCGCCGCCCAGTTCGCGCGTGTCGCCGCACTCGGCCAGGAGCGCACCGCGGATGTCGGCGACGTGCTGTTTCGCGTCGGGGATCCGATCTATGAGTTCATTGCCATCCGGGAGGGCGAGGTTGCGATTCTCGATGCTGCCGGCAACGAGATCGTCCGGCACGCCAACTCCGGATTCGTCGGCGAGTTCAACCTCCTCTCCGGCCAGACCGTCTTCCTGACAGCCGTAGTGACGCGGCCGCTGCGCTACGTCGCCGTCGACCGCGACGCGTTGCGCGAGCTTCTCTTCGAGGACGGGCCTCTGAGTGATCTTTTGCTGTCGACGTTCATTGGGCGGCGGGAGGCACTCCAACGTGTGCAAGGCGTCGGAGTAGAAGTCATCGGCCCTCGTTCCTCGCATACGACGATGGAATTGCTCGAGTTCATCCGTGCGAACAGGCTTCCATTCAGCTGGAACGAGAGTCCGCCTTCAGGCGCTCGGGAACTGCCGATCGTGCGTCTTCCTGGCGGCGCCGAACTACGGAATCCGTCGCGCGGCGAGCTTCTGCGCGCGTTGGGGATCGGCCGTGAGCTCACTCCACGGGAGGAGGTCGACCTGCTCGTGGTCGGCGGTGGCCCTGCCGGTCTTGCGGCCGCTGTCTACGGGGCGTCCGAGGGGCTGGCAACGCTGATCGTCGAGAGCACGGCGCTCGGCGGGCAGGCCGGGGCGTCGCGTCGGATCGAGAACTATCTCGGATTCCCCGCCGGGATCAGCGGAACCGAGCTGACAAGCCGTGCCGTGAGCCAGGCGCGGAAGTTCGGGGCGAGGCCGGCGACGCCGTATCGGGCGCTCTCACTCGAGCCCGGAGAGAGCGTGCACCTCGTGCGGCTCGAGGAAGGGCACGAGGTCGCCGCGCGGGCGGTGGTGATCGCGACCGGCGCCCAGTACCGTCGGCTGCCCGTTGACGACCTCGAACCGTACGAGGGGCTCAGCATTTTCTACGCAGCCGGGCCGCCCGAGGCGCAGCTGTGTGGAGCGGCGCGCGTCGCGGTGGTCGGGGGCGGAAACTCCGCCGGACAAGCCGCTGTCTGGCTCGCTCGCGGCGGAGCGCTCGTGACTTTGCTGCACCGTCGCGCGAACCTGAACGAAACGATGTCGGACTACCTGATCCACGAACTCGACCGCTACCGCGTCGCCGTCCGCGACCAAAGCGAGATCGCAGCGTTGCACGGGCACGATGGGACACTCGAGTCAGTCGCGCTGCGAAACGGCGACCAGTTGCCGTTCTCGTTCCTGTTCTGCTTTCTCGGAGCGAAGTCATGCACCGACTGGCTCGACAACACCCTCGCGCGCGCTGCTGACGGATTCATCCTCACCGGCGATGCCGCAGGCTCCGACAGACTCCTTGGAACGAATGTGCCGGGCATCTTCGCGGCGGGGGACGTCCGGTCAGGCTCGACAAAGCGCTGCGCGACAGCCGTCGGCGAAGGATCAATGGCGGTTCAGTTCGTTCACGAACATCTCGCACAAGCGGTCGCGCAACCCACATGACGGAGACCTGCACACACCTCGACCAAGTGACCGTTCTCGAGCTGCCGGAGTCGGTGGCGGGGTGCGAGGATTGCCTGCGGACGGGCGACAAGTGGTTGCATCTGCGGATCTGTCTGAGCTGCGGGCACGTCGGCTGCTGCGACGATTCGCCGAACCGTCACGCAACCGCGCACTTTCACGCGGGCGGACATCCGATCATCCGCTCGCTCGAGCCCGGCGAAGAGTGGTGCTGGTGCTACCGCGACGAGATCGCGTTTGAACTGGCAGACGTACACGGCACGACGCACATTCCACCTTCGCCGCTCCTGAGCTAGGCGCGGGACCCGCTAGCGGTCGACCGGGCGCGGGAGCCACCAGCCGGTCTCCGGGCAGCGCATCCGTGTCCAGGGCTCGCGCGGCTGCCCGCGACGCCTCGGCCTGAACCCGGCCGCGCGCATCGCGGCGCTCCAGCTGCCGAAGACGCGCTGCACGGTCGCGCGGCATGGATGGTTCTCACCGGCGCGCTCCCACTCGGCGACCGTCGGCGTCCTCAGATGGCGGCGGTGCCAAAGATCGATCGCGTAGACGATCGACTGCTTGTTCCACGTGTATCCCGTGCGGGGGCCGCGCCTCATAACTACCAAAAGTGTAGTAATAGGCGCCCGCCGGCGCAAGGCGCTACGTGCTGCTCTGAGTGAGCCCGCCGTCGACGACGAGCTCGATGCCGGTCACGTAGCTCGCCATGTCCGACGCGAGAAACAGCACAGCGTTGGCGACGTCCCACGCATCGCCCATTCGCCCCATCGGCACGCGCGCCGCTCGCGCCTGCCACATCTCTTCCACACCGCCGAACGCATCCGCCAGCCCAGTCGACCGTTCGACCAGCGGCGTCCGCATCAAGCCCGGCAACACCGCGTTGATGCGGATCTGCTGTGCTGCGTACTCGACCGCGGTCGTGCGCGTCAGATGACTCATCGCCGCCTTGCTCGCGTAGTACGCCGCGTACGGCACGCCGGTGTGCCGGATCGCGGCGACCGACGAGACGTTGACGATCGACCCGCCGCCCTGCCGCTGCATGACCGGGATCACCTGCTTCATCGTCAGGAAGCAACTCTTGAGGTTGACCGCGAGCACGCGGTCCCACGTCTCCTCGGACAACTCCACCACGCCGCCCGTCTCGACGATGCCGACGTTGTTGTCGAGGACGTCGATGCGCCCGAAGTGGTCGAGGCACGCAGCGACCGCGTCGCCTATCTCCTCCGCGCGCGTCACGTCGCAACACACCGCGACCGCCTCACCGCCCTCGGCGCGGATGACGTCAGCGGTCTCACGCGCCGCGTCCGCGTCGGAGTCGGCGCACAGCACGCGGGCGCCTTCCCGCGCGAGCAGGATCGACGCCGCCTTGCCGTTGCCGAAGCCCGGGCCGCTCGAGCCCGCTCCGAACACGAGAGCTGCCTTCCCTGCGAGGAGCGTCATCGAGCAAAGCTTCTCAGGAGGCCGCCGCGGCGTCGAACCAGGTGCCCGGCCGACCCCCCTCGACGATGGCGCCGAGCGAGCGTGGCGACGTGATCACCGTCGAGACGCCGGCGGCCGACGCAACCTCGGCAGCGGCGATCTTGCTCGCCATGCCGCCGCGCCCGAGCGGCGAGCCGGGACCGATCGGCGCGAGCCTCGCGTGCGTGCCGTCGGCAACGAGGTCGTCGCCGTCGAGCACGCCGTCGACGTTCGTAAGCAGGATCAGCGTTCGCGCGCCGAGCAGCACCGCGACCTGCGCTGCGAGGACGTCGTTATCTCCGAAGCTGATCTCCTCCGTCGCCGTCGCGTCGTTCTCGTTCAGCACCGGAACGACTCCCTGCCGCAGCAGCTCGCGCAGCGTGTTGCGGAGATTCGCCGACGCATGCGGCTCGGCGATGTCGGCCCCGGTGAGAAGCACCTGCGCAGCGCTCACCGCGTGCCCCGCGAACGCGCGCGCCCACGCAGCATGGAGCGCCGGCTGGCCGAGCGCCGACGCAGCCTGCAGCCCCGGCAGCGTCGCCGGCCGTCTCGCCGCACCGAGCGCGATCGCGCCCGACGACACGACGCAGGCGGGCCGCATCGCGGCGACGCGATCGGCAACCTGCCTCAACAGCCTGGTGTCGGGCCGGCCGTCGCGCACGACGAGCGACGAGCCGAGCTTCACGACGACCGTCATCGCCGCTGCGTCCCGTCGCCGACGACCCGCAGCTGCCGCAGCCACAGGTCGCGGTAGCCGACCGGCCCGCGCGGGCCTGGCGCCCAGCCGACGTTGATCCCCGTCTCCGGCGCGCCGGTCAACGCGGCCCCATCCGTGAATCGCGTCGGCGCGTTCCAGAACGCTGCGGTACCGCGATACGTGTCGAGAAACGCGCGCGCCACCTCGCCGTCCTCGGTCACGATCCCTGCGGCGAGCCCCGATGTCTGCTCGTTGGCGAGTTGCACGGCTTCGTCGAGCGAGCCGACGGTCCGCACCGTCACGTGCCCGTCGAGCCACTCGCGGCGCAGCGGGGCGTCGGCGACCGCCTCGATCCCGAGCGCGTCGAGCACTGTGAGGTCGAACCGCGCGTCGCGGTGCACGAGCAGAACGTTGAGCCGGTTGCAGACGCCAAGCCGGTCGAGACTGGCGCGCACGATCGCATCTGCGCGCGACGGATCGGCCGCCGCGTCGACGTAGAGCACACCTCCGCCTTCCGCATGCGCGAGCACCTGCACGCCGTGCGCGGCAGCGGTACGCGCGAGCGCGGCAGTCGACTCGCCGCTGCCGCGGAGGATCGCAAGCGGCACGACTCCCGGCAGCGACACGAGCGCATTCGCGCCGTCATGCGATGACGAGCGCACGAGAGCCACCGCCTCGGTGGGCACGCCCGCCGACGTGAGTGCGGGGTGCAGCACGCGGTCGACGAGTGCGGTCACGCTTCGCAGCGCTGCGCCGCCGGTGCGCAACACGCACGCGTTCAGGCTCTTCAGCAGCTGCCCCGCGATGTCGAGCGCGACCAAGGGTCGGGCTTCGAAGTTCGCGCCGACCACCCCGACCGGGATGCGGTGCTCGGAGACGACAAGGCCGTTGGGCAACGTCCACGTGTCGCCGTTGCGCTCGAGCGGAGGCAGCTCGGCGAGCGAGCGCAGCTGCGCAGCGGCATCGTCGAGCTGCGCTTCCGTGAGGCGCAGCCGGTCGAGCGTCGCTTCGTCGAGGTCGGCCGCTTCGATGTCGGCGGCGTTCGCAGCGAGCACACTCGCCCGCTCGGAGTGCAGCCGCCCGGCGGCATCCAGCAACGCCGTCGCAACCGCAACGTCGTCGAGTTGTGGCAGCGCCCGCCGCGCGGCTTCGGCGTCGGCGCGGATGCCGTCGATCAGCGCCACGCGAGCGCACGCGCCTGCCGCGTGACCGCGACGACGTCGCCGACGACGACCACCGCGGGCGTCGCGGCACCGGCGGCAGCCGCCGCGATCGTGCCGAGCGTCCCGATGATCACCTCGGCGTCCGGCAGGGACACGCGCGACACGACCGCCGCGGGCTCGTCGACATCGCGCCCGTTGAGAACGAGGTTGTCGGCGAGCTCCGCGAGCCGGCGCAGCCCCATGAAGACCACGAGCGTCCCGGGCGTGTCGGCGAGGCGCTCGTAGTCGAGCCCGTCGCCGTCAGCTGTCGTCCCCGTCAGCACCGTGACCTGCGCCGCTGTGCCGCGGTGCGTGAGCGGGATGCCCGCAAGCGCCGGCAGCGCGGTCAGCGTGGACACACCCGGGACGACCTCGTAGGGAACGCCCGCAGCGACGAGCGCCTCCACCTCCTCACCGCCCCGTCCGAAGACGAACGGGTCGCCGCCCTTCAGCCGAACCACCCGGCGCCCAAGCCGTCCGTGGTGCACGAGCAACTCGTTCACCTCGCGCTGCGTGTGGAGGTCGCGCGGGATCCGCGCAGCGCCGAGCGACTTCGCCACGAGGGCAGGCGAGACAAGCCGGTCGTAGACGAGCACCTCGGCCGCCTCGACCAGCTCGAGCGCGCGCACCGTGACGAGCCCGGGATCGCCGGGGCCGGCGCCGACGATCGCGACCGTCACTGCAGCCCCTCCTCGACGAGCCCCGCGAAGTACGCGCGTCGCTCCTCATACGTCGCGAGCGTGCGCTTCGCCCAGGGCCGAAGCGCCTGCAACCGGCCGGCCAGCTCGACGTGCCGCGGAGTCAGCAGCCCCGCGACGTCGTCGCGGATCCGCTGGGCGAGCGCGGGTGACGCACCACCGGTCGAGACCCCGACGACGATCGGATCGCGTCGCGTGATCGCCGGCAGGATGAAGCTGCAGAGCTCGGGATCGTCCGCGACGTTGCACAGCGTGTACGACGCGGCAGCGGCCGACGACACGGAGCGGTTCACGCTACGGCGATTCGTCGCCGCGAACACGAGGACGTGCCCGTCGACGTCGCCCGCGATGAACGGGCGCCGCACGATGCGCACCGGAAGCGTCTCGAGCTCGACATCCACCTCGGGAGCGACGACCGTCACGCGCGCACCGCACTCGACGAGACCGCGCACCTTCTCGAGCGCGACACGACCACCGCCGACGACGAGCGCACTACGGCCGTGCAGGTCGACGCACGCCATGTAATGGCGCGTCACGTCCCAACGCTCACGATCCGCGCGCCGTTTCGATCGAGCCGAACCGATGTCACGATGCCGCCCGCGTCGATCGTCAGCGTGAACGCGCCGGGCGCGACCGCCGTCACCGTGACGCCGTCGAGCGTGCGGCCGGCGAGCGTGCGCAACGCGGCGCTCACGGCGGCTGTGCTCTCCGTGCGCTCTTTGCCGCGCGGCAGCCGGCGCAACGTGGCCGTTGCAGCCTGCTCGCCGCCGGGCCCGTAGAGCGCACGGATCCTTCCGCTCTGCAGACCGAGCTCGAGCACGGACTCCAGCGTCTCGACGTCGTCCACCTCGCCTGCGTCGACCTCGCCGACCAGCGCCGCGTACTTCCCGTCTGTCGCGACGGCGTGCACCGCCTGCACCTCCGCGAGCGCGACCTCGCGCGCCTCGCCGCTAACGCCGATCATCGCCACCCACGAGCGCCCGCAGCTCGTGCTCGAGCCCGCCGGTCTCGATCGCGCAGTGGATGCCGCACTCCTTCGGCGCGTTGGTCTCCCACCACCAGCGCCCGGCGCGCAGCTCCTCGCCCGTCTTGATCGGCCGCGTGCACGGCGCGCAGCCGATCGACGTGTAGCCCTTGTCGTACAGCGTGTTGTACGGCAGCTCGCGCTCACGCACGTAGTCGCGGACCTCGTCCTCGGTCCACTCGGCGAGCGGGTTCAGCTTCACGATCGCGCCGTGGTCGTGATCGATCTCGACCTTGCGGATGTCGCTTCGCGTCGCCCACTGGTCGCGGCGGAGGCCGGTGATCCATGCATCGAGTGTCGCGAGGTGACGTTGCAGCGGCAGCACCTTGCGCACCTGGCAGCAGAGCAGCCGGTTCTCGACGGAGCGATAGAAGAGGTTCGGGCCGTTCTTCTTGACGAGGGCATTCACGTGGCCGGCATCCGGCGACAACAGCTCGAGGTTCAGTTGCGGATACCGGTCATGCAGCGCGTCGATCAGCTCGTACGTCTCCTCCGGCAGGCGACCGGTGTCGACGCTGAACACCTGGATCGCCGGGTCGATCGCGTAAGCCATGTCGAGCAGCACCGAGCCATCGAGCTGGAACGCGGTCGAGATCGCGATGCGCGGCGCGAACCGCTCGATTGCCCACTCGAGGACCGTCTCCGGCTCCTCACCCTCGAACTCGACGCTGAGCTCGCCGGCTTCCAGGTCGTCAAGAAGCTCGACCGACACTGATCTCCCTCCCCGCAAGCTGCGCCAGCTCGCCGTCGGTCGTGCGATCGCAGAACGACCGGAACGTCTCGCCGTCCGCGCGTGCGCCGATCCAGCCCTGCACGAGCCCGGTGACCGCCGCGTCGAGCTCAACTGTCGGGACGCGCCGAAAGAGGGGCCGCCCGATCGCGGCGGGACGGTCGAGGCTGCCGCGCACGAAGATGTCGTACGCCTGATGACGCCGCCCTTCCGCATCACGCACGGTCGTCCCCTGGAAGCCGAGATCGCCGACCCAATGCTGTGCGCAGGCGTGCGGGCATCCGTCGAGGTGCAGCCGCAGGCCGTCGGCTTCGCGGCCGAAGCTCTGCTCGAGAAGCTGGACGAGCGCGTCCATCCGCGTCTTCGTCTCGGTCACCGAGAAGTTGCAGTGCGGCTCACCCGTGCACGCAATCGCGTCGCCGCGCAGCGTCGCGCCGTCGAGCGGGAAACCAAGCGCGGCGAGCGACTCGGTCGCAGCGGGGACGAGGCTCTCGGGGACGCCGGTGAGCACGAGGTTCTGCTGCCGCGTGATGCGGATGTCGACGCCGATGCGCCCTGCAAGGTCCGCGAGCTCGACCATCTGGCTTCCGCCGATCAGCCCGAGGTGCACGGGAACGCCCAGCGCGAAGCGGCCGTCGCGCTGCTGCCGCACACCGAGGTGGTTGCCTGGCGCCGGCGCGGGCGGCAGCGAGAAATCGTCGAGCTTCCGGCCGAGGCGTGCCTCGACGCGCTCGCGCAATCCCTCGGGGCCGATGTCGTCGACCATGAACTTCAGCCGCGCCTTCACGCGCGACACGCGATAGCGGAGGTCCTCCTGCCACTCGTCGAGGATCGCTGCGAGCACCTCGACGGCCTCGTCCTTCGGCACCCAGACGCCGAGCTCGCGCGCGATGCGCGGAACGGATGACAGGCCGCCGCCCGCGAGCACGCCGAAGCCCTCCTGGCCGTCGCGGAGCGCGCCCACGAGGGAGACACAGTTGATCTCCGGGGCATTGCAGTGCTCGGCGCAGGTGCTGATCGAGATCTTGTGCTTTCGCGGAAGGTTCGAGTACGCGGGATTGCCGTAGAAGAGCTCCGCGGCCTGCCGGATCACGGGCGTCGCGTCGAACAGCTCGTCGTGTGCGATGCCGGTGAGCGGGCAGCCGGTGATGTTGCGCACGGTGTCGCCGCAGCCGCCGGCGGACGTGAGCGACGCAGCGTGCAACCACTCGAACACCTCGGCCAGAGCGCCGAGCTCGAGGTAGTGCAGCTGCACGTTCTGGCGCGTCGTCAGCTCGCCCGCACCGCGGCCGAAGCGGTTCGAGATCTGGCCGATCGCCAGGAGCTGCGCAGGCGAGACGATGCCGCCCGCGATCTTGATACGCAACATGAACGTGCCGATCTTCGGCTTGTCGTGGTACAGGCCCCACCACTTCAGCCGCACGATGTCCTCTTCGTCGACCTGCTCGTAGCCGCTCGCGATCAGCGCGGGCAACTCGTCGAGAATCCCGAGCGGGCTCTTGTCGAGCTTCAAGCGCTCGACGGAGTTCCTCTTCAGGACGAGGTCGAGGGTAGGGGCTTCTCTGGCTTGGTTGGCCAATTCGGGGCGGGTCGTCGCGAGGAGAGAGAAAAGGACGCGGCCCGCTACCCGGCGATCAGCCGGTGCGGGAAACACGGAATGCACATGAAGTGCCGCGTCATCTGCGGCGACGCTAGCAGCAACACTTCAAAAAGTAAAGCTGACTTGCTAGTGTGCGCGCATGGCGCAGGTCAAGATCCCTCCCGTGCTCAGGCCCGAGGCCGGCAACAACCGCGCCGTCGAGGTCGACGCGACGAGCGTGCGCGAGGCCCTCGATCAGCTTGTCACCGAGTATCCCGCCCTCGCGAGCCGCGTCCTCGCGGGTGACGGCGTGCCGCCCTTCCTCAACGTGTTCGTCGACGGCGAGGACATCCGGCTGAGCGGCGGCCTCGGGACACAGCTGCAACCGGGCTCGACTGTGCTGCTGTTGCCGGCTGTCGCTGGTGGCTGATAGCGTTCCGGCATGCCCGCGATGGCCCCGAACATGAAGCTCGTCCTTCCGGTCATCGCCTGCGCGCAACACGCCTAGCCGGCTCACCCCGTCTTCCCGGTTAGGTGCAAAGCAAAGGACGGGACGCACGTGAGTGCCTACTCCCTGCGCTGCCGCGTCTGTGAGGAGGAGACGGTGGCGACGCCGATCGACACCTGCCGCCGCTGCGACGGCCCGACGGACGTCGCCTACGACTGGGACCGGGTGCGGAGCAACGTCACGCCGGCTTCGATCGCCGACGGGCCACCGTCACTCTGGCGCTACCGCCAGCTCCTGCCGGGCGGCGCCCGCCTCGACTACGGCGCCGGCTGGACTCCGCTCGTGCGAGCGGAACGGCTTTCGCAGCTGCTCGGCATCGACCTTCGGCTGAAGCTCGAGACCTCGAACCCCACGTTCTCCTTCAAGGATCGTCTCGCGACGGTCGCTGCGCAGGTCGCCCTCGACTACGGCGTCACGACGTTGTGCTGCTCGTCGACGGGCAACCTCGGCGACGCCGTCGCCGCGGCATCCGCAGCCGCCGGCATCGAGGCGATCGTGCTCGCGCCCGTCGGCGAGGCGTCGATCGGGGCGATCGCGCGCGCCGCCGGCGCGAAGGTGTTCGCGGTTCGCGGGGGATACGACGACTGCCGCCGGCTCCAGTTGATGCTCGGCGAGCTCTTCCCATGGGGCTTCGTCGACGGGAACCTGCACCCGTACGCGGCGGAGGGCGCGAAGACGATCGCCTTCGAGATCGCCGAACAGCTCGGCTGGTCGATGCCCGACGCGGTCGTGTGCCCGACGGGAACGGGCAACCTCTTCTCGAAGCTCGCGCAGGGCTTCTCGGAAGCCGTCGCCGCGCGGCTCACGTCCGGCGTGCGGCCGCGCATGTTCGGTGCGCAGCCGGCCGGCGCGAGCCCGATCGCGACCGCGTACGCCGACGACCGCGGCATCGCGCGCGTTCGGCCGGAGACGGACGTCTGGTCGCTCGCGGTCGGCGATCCCGCGTTCGGCGAGCTCGCGATCGGCGCCGCCCGCTCGACCGACGGCGCGATCTTCAGCGTCCCGGAGGCCGATGTGACGCGCCACACCGAGCTGCTCACCAGCACGACAGGCGTCTTCGCGGACTGTGCGGGCGGCGTTGCCCTGGCCGGCCTCGTCGAAGCCGTGTCGACGGGCGCCATCCGTCCCGGTGCGCGCGTCGTGCTCGTCGTCACCGGCGCGGGCGTCAAGCCGCACGGGCGCCTGGCGCAGCCCCAGGATGTCGAGATCGAGCCCGACCTCGACGCGCTCCTCCGCCACCTCGGCGTCGAGGGCTAGTGCTCGCCGAGCGCGACACCGCGCGGCCGCTCCGCCGCGACATTCGCCTGCTCGGGAACCTCCTCGGCACCGTGCTCGTGGAGCAGGAAGGCCAGGTGCTGCTGGACGCGGTCGAGCGCATCCGGCTCCTCGCGCGCAGCGCCCGAGAGCAGGGCGCGGTCGCGGAGCTCGACGAGGCGGTGAACGCACTCGAGCCGGAGCTGCAGGCGCTCGTGCTCCGCGCATTCGGCACGTACTTCCAGCTCGCGAACATCGCCGAGCAGCATCACCGTGTCCGCCGCCGCAAGGCCGACGGGTCACGCGAGTCGCTGCAGCAGGCGCTCGGCAAGCTGTGCGACGCAGGTGAGCTCGGCGAGCGCGCCGCCGGGACGCGCGTCAAGCTCGTCCTGACCGCGCACCCGACGGAGGCCACGCGCCGCACCGTGCTGCTGGCGCACGTGCGGATCGCCGACCTGCTCGCGCAGATCGACGAACGGGACGTCGCCGACGAGCTCGCCGAGGAGATCACGCTTCTGTGGCAGACCGACGAGGTGCGGCACGACCGCCTTCGGATCAATGACGAGATTCGCAACGGGCTGTGGTTCTTCGAGCACAGCCTGATCGATGCGGCGGAGCAGCTGACACGCGAGTGGCGCGCGCTGTTCCCGGGCACGTCCACACCGCTTTCGTTCGGCACGTGGATTGGCGGCGACACCGACGGCAACCCCGCGGCCGGCGAGGCGACGATCGACGAGGCGCTCGCGGGAGCGGAGTGGCTCGCGCTCAGCCGGTATCGCGACACCGTCCGCGAGCTTGCGGTCGAGATCGCATCGCATCGCTCGCTGGCTCAGGTGAGCGACGAGCTCGAGGCGTCGCTCGCGCGCGACGAGGCGGAGCTCGCCGACTATGCCGCGCAGATCGGGGCCCAGAACGCGATGGAGCCGTACCGCCGCAAGCTCTCGTTCATGTGGTGGCGGCTCGGCAACGACGGCTACGACCGGCCGCAGGACCTGCTCGACGACCTGGCGGTCGTCAGCCGCAGCCTCGCCGCGCACGGGGGCGAGCGGGTGGCGCGGGGGCGCGTCGCCCGGCTGCAGCGGATGGTCGAGGTCTTCGGCTTCCACCTGGCGTCACTCGACGTGCGCCTGCATGCGCGCGACCTCGGCAGCGACGAGGCGTCGTCGCTGCTCGCCCACGCGTGCGCGGCGCGGCGACGTTACGGCGCGGAAGCCGTCGACACGGTGATCGTCTCGGGGACGTCCTCCGCGGACGACGTCCTGCGCGCGCTCGCCGCGACCGACGAGCCGGTCGCGGTGGTGCCGCTGTTCGAGACGATCGACGACCTCGGGCGTGCACCGGACGTGCTCGAGGAGCTGCTGGCCGACCCGGCATTCGCGCGCCGCGTCGCAGATCGCCGCGGCGCGCTCGAGGTGATGGTCGGCTACTCGGACTCCGGCAAGGACGGTGGCTACCTCGCCGCGCAGTGGGCCATCTACCGCGCGCAGGAGCGGCTGGCGGCGGTCGCGGCGCGGCACGACGTGGAGCTGACGATCTTCCACGGCCGCGGCGGGTCGACCGGCCGCGGCGGCGGGCCGACGCACGCGGCGATCGTCGCGCAGCCGCCGGGGCATCCGCCGGGGCGCGTCAAGGTGACCGAGCAGGGCGAGACGATCTCCTTCAAGTACGGCCTGCCCGGGCTCGCGTACCGCAACCTCGAGGCGGCGCTCTCCGGGACCCTCCTCGCGACGTTCCCGGAGGTCACGGCGCGCGTGCCGGGACATGCGGAGCGCGAGATCCTCGACCGGCTCGCGGCGGAGTCCCGCGCCGCGTATCGCGCGTTCGTCGACGACCCGGCGTTCGTCACGTTCTTCCGCTCGTTCACGCCGGTGAACGAGCTCGCGCTCCTCGAGATCGCGTCGCGTCCGCTGCGCCGGCCCGGCGACGCCGCGTATCTCGAGTCGCTGCGCGCGATCCCGTGGGTGTTCGCGTGGACGCAGACCCGCGTGCTCTTCCCCGCGTGGTACGGCTGCGGCACCGCGCTGGCCGGTCTCGACGACGACGAGCTCGCGTTGCTGCAGCAGCTGCCATTCTTCCGCACGCTCGTCGGCAACCTCGAGATGACCCTTGCCAAGTCGAGCCTCCCGATCGCGCGCGGCTACGTCGCGCTCGTCGACGACGCCGCGCCGTTCGGCGTGCTCGAGGAGGAGCACGCGCGCACGGTCGACGCGGTGCTGCGCGCAGCCGGCGTCTCGGAGCTGCTCGAGCGCGCGCCCGTGCTGCAGCGATCCGTTGCGCTACGCAACCCCTACGTCGACCCGATGAACGCGATCCAGGTGCAGCTCCTTCGCCGCTACCGCTCCGGCGACGAAGCGGCGAGGCTGCCGCTCATGCGCTCGATCGCGGGAATCGCGGCCGCTCTGCGCAACACCGGGTAGACAACTTCACTTTTTGAAGAATTGCCCTTGACGTTCGTCGGGCGCCGCGTCTATGGTGGCTGCCAGGTCGCGTGATCGAAGCAGGTCGCGCGCACCGAGGCACTGGGGCCTCAGGACATCCTTCGGGAGTCCTGGGGCCCTTTTTTTGTTGCGCGAACGCGAAGGAGAGGACACGCATGCTGTACCCACACTGGCTGAACCCCGGAGACAACTCGTGGCAGATGACCGCCGCGACGCTCGTCGGGATCATGAGCGTTCCCGGCCTCGTCGTCCTGTACGGCGGCGTCATGCAGAAGCGGTGGTCGGTGAACAGCATGATGCTGTCGTTCGTCGCGTTCGCACTCGTCCTCGTGATGTGGGTGCTCTACGGCTTCAAGCTGGGCTTCGGCGCACCGCTGCACGTCGCCGGCGGGTCGAAGAGCTTCTTCAGCAACTTCTGGGGCAAGCCGGGCAGCGTGCTGAGCGCGCTCGAGGAACAGGGCCAGGGAAAGATCCCGAACCTCGGCAGCGCCGGGGTGATGGACTTCCCCAAGTCGTCGCTCGTCTACTTCCAGTTCGTGTTCGCCGCGATCACGCCGATCCTGATGCTCGGCTCGGTGCTCGGTCGCGTGAACTTCAAGGCGTGGATCCCGTTCGTGCTGCTGTGGTCGACGTTCGTCTACACGATCAACGCGTTCCTGATCTGGGGCGGTGGCTGGTTCGCCATGCACGGCGCCGTCGACTTCTCGGGCGGCTACGTCATCCACCTGTCGGCGGGCGTGTCGGGCTTCGTCGCCGCGTGGGTGATCGGCCCGCGGCTCGCACGCGACCGTGAGATCGATGCGCCGAACAACCTCGCGATGGTCGCGCTCGGCGCCGGCCTGCTCTGGCTCGGCTGGAACGGCTTCAACGGCGGCGACCCCTACAACGCCGGCGCGGACGCCGCTGCGGCGATCCTCAACACGAACCTCGCGACTGCGGTCGCGTTCCTGGTCTGGCTCGGCTGGGACTACGCAACCGGCCGCAAGCCGACGCTGCTCGGCAGCGTGAACGGGATGATCGTCGGGCTCGTCGCGATCACGCCGGCCGCCGGGTTCGTGAACGGCTGGGGAGCCATGGGCATCGGCGCGATCGCCTCGTCGCTCGTCTACGTCGCGTACAACTACGCGGCCCTGCTGCGCCCGTTCCGCAACGTAGACGACACGCTCGGCGTCGTCTACACGCACGGCTTCGCCGGTGTCGTCGGCGGCCTGCTGACCGGCGTGTTCGCCGACTCGGCGATGAACGTCGTCCCCGGCTTCTCGGTCACCGGCAGCCTGCACCTCCTAAAGTGGCAGGCCCTCACCGCGCTGTGGGTGATCGGCTTCTCGGCAGTCGGGACGTTCGTGCTCTTGAAGCTGGTCGGCCTGTTCGTGCCGCTGCGGATGACCGAGGAAGACATGGAGGCCGGCGACCTCGCCGTGCACGGCCACGAGGTCTATCCCTCCGACATCCCGTCGCTCGCGTACCCGGCAGGGTTCCCGATGCCGCAGCCGAGCGGCGCGAGCGCGTCGGTGGCGACGCAGACGGGCTAGCGGTGGCAACCGTCCTCGTCTCGTACGACGGCACCGACAACGACCGCGATGGGCTCGCGCTCGCACGGGTGCTCGCCCAGGCGGGCGCGTCACTTGAGCTCGCGTACGTGCGGCACTCGGCGACGGACGACACCGAGGCGCAGGCTCTGCTCGACGCCGGTGTGAGCGCGCTGCGCGAGGGCGACGTGCCGACGCACGTCGTCCTCGCGGGCTCCACCCCGGAGGGGCTGCGCGAGCTCGCGCTCGAGCGCGACGCGACGCTGATCGTGTTCGGCTCCGAGTACCGCACGGCGAAGGGGCACGTCGATCCGCAGAAGTCTGCGCGGCGCCTGATCGAGGGCGGGCCGATCGCCGTCGCGCTCGCGCCGGCCGGCTTCCACGCCGACCGCGCGTTCCAGGTGGAGACGGTCGGCGCGGTCGGAGAGGACGGTGATCCGTGCGTTCTCGAGACGGCGGAGACCCTCGCGTCGCGTCTCGGCGGCGTTGTCGCGCCGCGCGCCACGAAGAAGGTGGACCTGCTCGTCGTCGGCTCGAAGCCCGGCACGGTGACCGGTCGCGTCACGATCAGCGCCGCGGCGGAGTACCTGATCGAGCTGGCGAGCTGCCCAGTAGTCATCCTCCCGCGCGGGATCGCGCTTGCCTTCTGAGG
This sequence comes from Gaiellaceae bacterium, assembly GCA_035943915.1. Classification (GTDB taxonomy): domain Bacteria; phylum Actinomycetota; class Thermoleophilia; order Gaiellales; family Gaiellaceae; genus PALSA-600. The sequence continues at coordinate 15,858 of DASZBP010000182.1, forward strand.
CTGCGCGCCTCACGCGGCCGGTCGGCAGTCGCGACCGCCGATTCTTCGCTGCGCTCGCGCTGCTGGCCGCAGCCGCTGCGGGGGCCGGCGCGCTGTTCCTCGGCCACGGCGGCGCGCCGGACGCCGCCGGCTGTCTCTCCTACGACGCACCCGGCGTCCTCGGCGGGGGAACCTGGCACCTGTGTGGCACCGACGCGACGGCCTTCTGCCGCGTGCATCGCGACGAGAGCCCGACGCTGGCCGCGAAGTGCGACGCTAGAGGGCGGCCGCATCGAAGCGGGCTGCGTTCAACGCCTCGTATCCCGTGATCTCGGGCTCGCGCTGCAGCGTGCGCGCGATGTCGTCGAGGCCGCCGACGAGCGTTTCCTGGTCGTACGGGTCGAGCGTGAACGTCACGATCAGCCCACCCGGATGCCTGATCTCGAGCCGCTCGAGGTCGATGAGCAGCGCGTTCTCCCGACCGGCCGCGTTGCGAATCAGCGAGAGCGCCTGCACGTCGACGACGATGGGCGCGAGCCCGCTCTTCACGGCGTTCGAGCGGAAGATGTCGCCGAACGACGGCGCAAGCACCGCCTTGAAGCCGTAGTCCTCCAGCGCCCACGCGGCGTGCTCGCGCGACGAGCCACAGCCGAAGTTCCGCCCGGCGACCAGGATCGACGCGCCGTCGTTCTCGGGGCGGTTCAGCTCGAATGCGGGGTCCTTCATCCAGTCGTGGAAGAGGAACGCGCCGTACCCGGTGCGCTCGACGCGCTTCAGGAACTGCTTGGGAATGATCTGGTCGGTGTCGACGTCGGGCCGGTCGAGCACCGCGACGCGTCCTTCGACGCGCGGCAGCGGGTTCACGCGACGAGCTCCCGCACGTCGGTGAAGCGCCCGGTGACCGCCGCGGCGGCGGCCATCGCCGGCGACAGGAGATGCGTACGACCGCCTGCTCCCTGCCGCCCTTCGAAGTTGCGATTCGACGTCGACGCGCAGCGCTCTCCCGGCGCCAGCACGTCTGGATTCATGCCGAGGCACATCGAGCAGCCTGCGCGCCGCCACTCGAACCCGGCGCGCGTGAACACCGCGTCGAGCCCCTCCTCTTCCGCCTGCCGCTTCACCCGCGCCGAGCCGGGCACGACGATCGCCTGCACGCCGTCGGCGACCCTTCGCCCGTCTGCGACGAGCGCGGCAGCACGGAGATCCTCGATGCGCGCGTTCGTGCACGAGCCGATGAACACCTTGTCGATGCGGACGTCCGCGAGCGCGGTGCCGGGCGTCAACGCCATGTACTGCAGCGCGCGCCCGACCGCGGCGCGCTCGTCGGGGTCGTCGTATGCAGACGGGTCGGGGACGACGCCGTCGATCGGCGCGACCATCCCGGGGTTCGTGCCCCAGGTCACCTGCGGTGCGAGGGCCGCGACGTCGATCTCGACCTCGCGGTCGAACGCCGCGCCGTCGTCGGTGCGCAGCGCGCGCCAGCGGTCGAGCGCCTGCTCCCAGTCGGCCGGCGCGGCGGGACGCCCCTCGAGGTACGCGAACGTCGTGTCGTCCGGCCCGACGAGCCCGGCCCGCGCGCCCGCCTCGATCGACATGTTGCAGATCGTCATCCGCCCTTCCATCGAGAGCGCCTCGATCGCCGGGCCCGCGTACTCGACGACTTGGCCGACACCGCCCGCGACGCCGATCCGCCCGATCGCGCCCAGCACCATGTCCTTCGCCGTCAGGCCAAACGGCAGCTCGCCGCGGAAGAGGATGCGCATCGTTCTCGGCTTCGCCTGCGGCAGCGTCTGCGTCGCGAGCACGTGCTCGACCTCGGACGTGCCGATGCCGAACGCGAGCGCGCCGAACGCGCCGTGCGTGGACGTGTGCGAGTCACCGCAGACGATGGTCATCCCGGGCTGCGTCACTCCGAGCTCGGGCCCGATGACGTGGACGATCCCCTCGCGGCCGCTGCCGGTTGCGAACAGGCGAATGCCGAACTCCTCGCAGTTGCTCTGCAGCGCGTCGAGCTGCGCCTTCGCGAGCGGGTCGGCGATCGGGCCGTCCGTCGTCGGCACGTTGTGGTCCATCGTCGCGACGGTGAGGCCGGGGCGGCGCACGCGCCTGCCTGCCATGCGAAGGCCGTCGAACGCCTGCGGGCTCGTCACCTCGTGCACGAGGTGCAGGTCGACGTAGAGCAGGCGCTCGCCGACCTCGTGCGTCTCCCAGATCTTCTCGAAGAGCGTCTTCACCGTTCTCTCTCCGCGGCGTACGACCCGAAGACGCGCAGCTCGCGCGCAGACGCCCGCAGCTGCGCGAATGCCGTGCGCAGCTCCGCGTCGAACAGGTGGCCGTCGACGATCGCGTCGAAGCGATACCGCCACGGCGAGTCGGGCAGCGGCCGGGACACGAGCTGCACGAGGTTCACGCCGTGCTGCGCGAGCGGCGACAGCGCGCGGAACAGCGCGCCCGGCTGATGGTCGGTGACGAATGTGACCGCCGTGCGCCAGCCCGGGCCGCCGGACAGCTGCGTATACGGCGCGAGCGCCACGAAGCGGGTGAACGCCGCGGGCTTGTCGCCGACGTCGCGCGCGAGCACGTCGAGGCCGTAGACCCTGGCCGCCTCCTCGCCGCCGATCGCCGCGACGTCGGAGTCGCCGGACTCCGCGACCTCGCGTGCCGCATCCGCGGTCGTCGCCGACGGGACGACCTGCACGTCCCAGCCGCGCAGCAGCTGCTTGCATTGCTCGAAGGCAGCCGGGTGCGAGCGCAGAACGCGCAGGCGGCTGAGCTTCGCGCCGCGAAGACCGGCGACGCAGTGCGTGATCGGCAACGTCGCCTCGCGCACGATCGAGAGCGCCGAGCGGAACAGCAGGTCGTGCGTCTCGGTGATCGGGCCGATCAGGGAGCTCTCGATCGGGAGCACGCCGACCTCGACGTCGCACGCCGAAGCCGCCTCGACGACCGCGGCGAAGCTCGGGAGCCCGCGCTGGACGGCGTTCGGCGCGAGCACGGCAGCCGCTGCGTTGCTGTGACTGCCCTCCGGGCCGGGATAGCCGACGACGGCCACCTCGGTCATCTGCTCTCGAACGAGATTCGCATCGGCAGCTCGCAGCGCGCGCAAAACGTCTTCGCCGCGCCCTTGCGCGCCGCCTTCACGTACGGGACAGGGACGGCGCAGCTACAGACGGTGCTGTCCATGGCTCCTCCTGGGTAAGGGAGGCGAGAACCGCCTCCGTGAAATCGTTCGTGGTCGCCGTGCCGCCGAGGTCCGGCGTGCGCACGGCTGCAGATGCGTTGCCGACTGCGCGTTCGACGGAACGGGCGAGATCCGTGCGGGCGAGCGCGTGCTCGAGACAGAGCGCGAGCGAGCGCAGCATCGCCGTCGGGTTCGCAACGCCGCGGCCGGCGATGTCGGGCGCCGACCCGTGCACCGGCTCGAAGATCCCCGGGCCGCCGTCGCCGAGGCTGGCCGACGACGCCAGGCCGAGCCCGCCGGTGACGGCCGCTGCGACATCCGAGAGGATGTCGCCGAATGTGTTCTCAGTGACGATCACGTCGAACCGCTCGGGGCTCGTCACGAGCTCCATCGCAGCGCTGTCCACGAGCGCGTGCCGCAGGCGGACGTCCGGGTAGCCGGCGCCGACCTCGGTGACGACGCGCCGCCAGAGCCGCGACGTGTCGAGCACGTTCGCCTTGTCGACGGAGCACAACTCGCCGCCGCGGCTGCGCGCGAGCTCGAACGCGACAAGCGCGACGCGCTCGATCTGCGACGGGTGGTACTCGAGCGTGTCGAACACCGTCCCGTCGTCGCGCACGCCCCGCGCCCCGAAGTAGAGGCCGCCGACGAGCTCGCGCACGATCACCAGGTCGACGTCGCCCTGCGCCGCCGGCCGCAGGTTTGCGTAGACGTCGAGCGCCTTCCGCAGTCCCATCAGCCCTTGCTCCGGGCGCACCGCGGCTCCGTCCCAGCGCGGGCCGCCGACCGCGCCGAGCAACACTGCGTCGGAGGCAAGGCAGGCGGCAAGCGTCTCGGCGGGGAGCGGATCGAGCCCCGCGTCGATCGCGGCGCCGCCGAACAGGTGCTCCTCGACGGTGGCGTCGAGTGGCAGCGCGGCGAGCACGCGCACTGCGGCCGCGGTCACCTCAGGCCCGATGCCGTCCCCGGGCAGGCACACGATGCGCACGCTCATGCGATCGCTCCCTGGAGAATCGCGTCGATGTCGGCGTCGATCGCGTCGCCGGTCTGCGTCTCGACGAGCTGCGGCGTCTTCAACCCGGTTCCGGTGACGAGAGCG
>DASZBP010000183.1:0-2803 GCA_035943915.1 Gaiellaceae bacterium
GTCGAGCGGAAGCTTTGTCCAATCCTTGCCGTCGCCGGCGGCCAACTCTTCGGCGACCTCGACGCGCGAGCGGAATCTCCGTGCTGCAGCACGCAATTCGAGCTCCGGGTCAACTTCCAGTTTCCGTGCGACGTTGACGCACGCGAAGAGCACGTCGCCGAGCTCGTTCGCCGACCAGCCTTCTTTCAGCTCGCGCAGCTCGTCGTCGAGATCCGCGACGGCGCCCTCGAGATCGGGGTACTCGAACCCCGCGTGCTTCGCACGCTGCTGCACCTTGCGCGCATAGAGCAGCGCCGGGAGCGTCTCCGCGATGTCGTGGAAGATCCCGACGCGGCCTTCCTGGTCGACCTTGATCTGCTCCCAGTTCGCGCGCACGCGCTCGGCTGTGCCGGCTTCGACCTCGCCGAACACATGCGGGTGGCGCCGCACGAGCTTCTGATGGATGAGTCGCGCGACCTGCTCGAGATCGCCATGCCCGCGCTCCTGCAGGAGGAGCGACAGGAAGTACACCTGGAAGAGCAGGTCGCCGAGCTCGTCGAGCAGCTTCGCGTCGTCCTCTGCGAGGGCCGCGTCGGCAACCTCGTACGCCTCCTCGACCGTGTGCGGCACGATCGTCTGCGCCGTCTGCTCGCGGTCCCACGGGCACTCGCGACGCAGCTGCTCGGTCAGCTCCTGGAGCTCGACGAGCGCTTCGGCGAGCGACAACTTACGTGGTCGTCGTGTTGGTCGAGGTCGTGAGGGCGGTGCACGGATCCGGGCTCGGCTGGTAGCCGACCTGGTACGTGATCTGCGACCCCGAGCAGAAGTCCTTCTGCGTCTTGGTCGACCACGCCGAGATTGCATCGCTCTGCGCCTGCTGCTTCAGCTGGTTCTTGATCGACGTCTTCTCTTGCGCCAGCGTCGACGTATGACCCGGCTTGACCGGCGACAGCGGGCGGATCAGGAAATACGCCTTGTACTGCGTCGCGTCGAACACGGGCGCGTGGATCACGTTCGTCTTCTCGCTGAACAGCACCGTGTTGAACGCGCCCACCGTCGAGCCCTGCGTGAACGTCGCCTTGCCGCAGTTGCCCGCGGAACTCGGGTCGCCTGAGTACTTCTTCGCGTCGGCGCACCACAGCTTCGGGTTCGCCTTGAGCGCGTTGTACAGCGAGTACGCGAACGCCTTCTTCTTGATCAGCATGTACTGAACGTCGCGCGAAGCGGCCTGTTTGTACTGCGAGATGTGCGCGTTGTAGTAGGCGGCAATCGCTGCGTCGGTGATCTTCACGTTCTTCGTGAGACTCGCGTACAGCTTCTCCTCTTCGAGCTGCTGCTTGATGTCATCGCGGAACGTCGCGTCGGTCAGCTTCGCCTTCTTGAGCTGCGCCTCGTACTCCTTCTCGCTGCCCTTGAAGTACTGCTTCTTGATCGAGGCAAGGCGCTTGTCGACGGCGGCCTGGCTGACGGTGATGCCGAGCTTCGCGGCCGCATCCTGGCGCTCTGCGCGCTGGATCAGCAGCGAGATCGCCTGGCTCTTGACCGACTGATACGCGGACGTTCCCTGCTTCGGGAACTTCTGGCCCTGCTGCTTGTAGCTCGACTCCGCCGACGCCATCATCGCGTTGAACTGCGCAGTCGTGATGTGCGTCGTGCCGACCACGGCGACGTCGTCGCCCGCGAGCTTGGCGCTGCTCTTGCTGCCGCCGCCACCGCAGGCGGCGAGCGCGAGTGTGAGCGCGGCGAGGGGCAGGAGGTAAAGGAAACGCTTCATAGGAGCACGCCGGCTAGGCAGCCTGGCGGGCGGCCAGCATAGCATCGACAAGCTCAACAGCACCTGAGAATTCTTCACGTCGAACTGCCACTTCACGGTTCGCCGTGGAGTACACCGCGGTCTCGACAATGGATCTCAGCTCGCGCAGCTCGCTCGATCCGAGCACGACCGGGCCGACGGTCGCCTTCCCCCCGCGGAAGACCAGGTAGTCCGCGCCGAGCCGCGCGAGCTTGAGCTTCGCGTCCTGGATCGCGAACAGGTTCTCGACGGGCTCGGGCAGCGGCCCGTACCGGTCCTCGGTCGCGAACCGCAGCTCATGCAGCTCATCCTCCGTCTCGGTGAGCGAGATGCGGCGGTGCAGGTCGATCTTGAGCGCCTCGGCGGCGATGTAGCCGGCAGGCACGTAGGCGTCGATGCGGGCGTCGATGCGGACCGGCCGCGCGGCGAGCCGCCGCTGGCCGGAGAGCTCCGCGACGGCCTCGTGGAGCATCTCGACGTACAGCTCGAAGCCGAGCGCAGCGACATGCCCAGACTGCTCCGCGCCGAGCAGGTCACCGGCGCCGCGGATCTCGAGGTCGCGCATCGCGATCGCGAAGCCCGCGCCGAGCTCCGTGTGGTCGGCGAGCGTCGCAAGCCGGGCGCGCGCCTCCGGTGAAAGCTCGGTCGCGTCGGGGTAGAAGAGGTAGGCGTACGCGAGCCTGTCGCTGCGGCCGACGCGCCCGCGGATCTGGTAGAGCTGCGCGAGCCCGAGCTGGTCGGCGCGGTCGACGATCAGCGTGTTCGCCTGCGGGATGTCGAGCCCTGACTCGATGATCGTCGTCGATACGAGCACGTCGGCGTCCCCGGCGAGGAACTTCATCATCTGCGTCTCGAGCTCGCGTTCGGGCATCTGACCGTGCGCCACGAGGAAGCGAAGGTTCGGGCAGAGCTGCTGAAGCTTCGCTGCGGACTCCTCGATCGTGTCGACGCGGTTGTGCAGGTAGAACGCCTGGCCCCCACGCTCGATCTCGCGCTCGAGCGCTGTCTTGATCAGCTCGTCGTCGGACTCGC
>DASZBP010000184.1:0-2403 GCA_035943915.1 Gaiellaceae bacterium
GCGCCGGCTGAGCCGCGAGCTCGACATCGCCGTCGAGCGCTTTGCGCGCGAGGCCGAGACGGTACTCACCGAGCGCCTCAACCAGGCCGGAGACGCTGCCGCTGCGCGCGTCGAGGAGCGGCTCGGCCGCCTGCGCTCGAACCTCGAGCGCCAGCGCGACGACGCGCTCTCCTCACTCGAGGAACGCGCGCATGCCGTGGAAGCCAGCCTGCGCGAGCGGCTGCGCGAGATCGCCTCCGACGCCGAAGCAGAGCGAGCCGTGCTCGAGGTCCGGCTGATCGAGCTGGGCCGCCGCGTCGACGAGCTGGCGACCCGCGCCTAACTAACCCAGGCAGGGTTCGTCTAGGACCTGGCGAAGAGGCGAGACCATGCCGACGACGATCGAGCAACCACAGACGGAGCGCGAGAAGGTGGAGTCCTGGCGGCTGCATGTGCTGATCGAGGCCGGGTATCCGTTGTCGCTGGCCGAGCGGCTGGCGCATTCGGAGGCCGATCTGCACCAGGCCGTCGAGCTCATCACCTCCGGCTGTCGCTTCGAGACAGCGGCCGAGATTCTCCTCTAGACGACCCGGCTACGATCGACCTGTGAAGGTCGAGGCGCGGGAGGTCGAAGGGCGGAAGGTCTACTCCGTCCGTGCCTTCAATCAGGGCGTCGCGACTTGGCTGCAGCGCCTCCCCACCCTGTGGGTCGAAGGCGAAGTGACGGAGCTGCGCCGCCAGCAGCGCTGGCAATCGGTCTTCCTCACGCTGAAGGACCCCGATGACGGCGCGTGCCTGTCGGTGCAGATGCCGCGCGGGCAGTTCGACGCGCTGCAGCTCGACCTGAAGGACGGCGAGCGCGTGCACGTGTACGGACGCCCCGATCTGTACGAGCAGCGCGGCGAGCTGCGACTCAAGGCGCTATCGATCGAGCGCTTCGGCCTCGGCGCGCATCTCGCCGCGCTCGAGCGGCTGAAGCAGAAGCTTGCAGCGGAAGGGTTGTTCGAGCGCAAGCGCCCGCTGCCGCGCATCCCGAAGCTGATCGGACTCGTCACCGGCAACGACGCCGCTGCGAAGCGCGATGTGCTCACCGGCATCACGCAGCGGTTCCCGCCGGCGAACGTGCTCGTCGCCGAGACGTATGTCCAGGGCCCGCGCGCTGCGGCCTCGATCTCGACGGCGATCGGCGATCTCTGCCGCCGCGGCTGCGACGTCATCGTGCTCGCGCGCGGCGGCGGGTCCTTCGAGGATCTCCTTCCGTTCTCGGACGAGCGCGTTGTTCGCGCCGTCGCGACGTGCGCCGTGCCGATCGTCTCCGCGGTCGGCCACGAGCAGGACAACCCGCTGTGCGACCTCGCCGCCGACGTGCGCGCATCGACGCCGACCGCGGCCGCCCGCCTCGTCGTGCCGGATCTCGCCGAGCTGCGCGCGGGGGTCGAGCGTGCGCGCGAACGTCTGCATCGCGGCGCGTTCACACTTGCCGGGCGCCACCAGGGCAGGCTCGACACCGCCCGCGAGCGGCTGCACCGAGCGCCGCTTCTCGCGCTCGAGCGGAGGCGCGCGCGCCTCGACAACGCGCACGCGCGCCTCATCGCGTTGAGCCCGCTCGCGACGCTCGAGCGCGGCTACGCGATCGTGCGCCGTGGCGACGACGTCGTCCTTGCAGCCGACGTGCATGCGGGCGACCCGATCAGCGTGCGCGTCGCGGACGGGACGTTCGGAGCGACCGTTGACTGAGCCCATGTTCGAGGATGCGCAGAAGGAGCTCGAGTCGATCGTCGAGCGGTTGGAGCGCGGCGACGCGGGCGTCGACGAGCTGACCAAGCTCTGGGAGCGCGGCGAGGAGCTGTACCGCATCTGCGCGGCGAAGCTCGAGGCCGTGCACGGCCGCATCGAAGAGCTTGCGCGACGTGACGACGCTTCGGACTGAACGGCTTCTTCTCCGGCCCCCGACGCTCGACGACGTCGACCTCGCCGGCGAGCTGCTCGGCGACGAGCGCGTGATGCGGTTCCTCGGCGGCGGCGTCGTTCCACGGGAGGCGTGGCCGGTCGTCGTCGAAAAGTGGCTCGAGCGCTGGCGCGACAACGACATGGGCGTGTTCTTGCTCGAGCATGATGGTCGCTTCGTCGGCCGCTGCGGGATCCTGATGTGGGATACGCGCACGTGGACGCTGTCGAAGCGCGGCGAGCCGTCTGCGGTGCCGGAGCTCGGCTGGACGCTGGCATACGACGCGTGGGGCAACGGCTACGCGACCGAGGCCGCGCGCGCCGTGCGCGACTAGGTGCGAGCGGAGCGAGACGTCACGCGGCTGATCTCCGTCATCGCGCCGGCCAACGTCGCATCGCAGCGCGTTGCCGAGCGGCTCGGGGCGACGCCGGGCGAGACGGTGCAGCTCTGGGACACCGGCGACGCCGTCGTCTGGG
>DASZBP010000185.1:0-19246 GCA_035943915.1 Gaiellaceae bacterium
GGCCTCGTGATGTGGGCGTACGCGCAGGTTGGCGTGTCGCTGCCGCACTCGAGCTACGCGCAGTACAACTACGGCGTCCCGGTCTCGGTGTCCGAGCTCGAGCCTGGCGATCTCGTCTTCTTCGACGGCCTCGGGCACGTCGGCATGTACATCGGCGGCGGCCAGTTCATTGAGGCTCCGCACACCGGCGCGTTCGTGCAGATCTCGAACCTCGCAGATCGCATGGGCGATTACGTCGGCGCCCGCCGCATCCTCTAGCCGCGCAGCGGTGCGCTCGTGTCGGTGGCTGCACGTCGCTCTCCGGGGCCGTGCTCACGCACTGTCCCTCCGGCGCCGCACACCCACCGACACGCCGGAGCACTACCTGCTGTAGAGGTCTTCCGCTTCGCGCGCGAAGTGATCCAGGATCACCTTGCGCCGCAGCTTGAGCGTCGGCGTCACCTCGTCCTCTTCGAGCGTGAACTCGCGCGGCAGGACGGTGAAGCGCTTGATCTGCTCGTAGCGTGAGCGCTCGCGGTTGACGTCGTCGATCGCCTTCTGCACCTCCGCGCGCACGGCATCCGCGTCGAGGCCGTTCACCATCGCAGGATCGACCGTGATCAGCGCCGCGACGTAGGGCTTGCGGTCGCCGACGACGATCGCCTGCGAGACGATGCGGTGCGCCTTCAGGTCGTTCTCGAGGTTCTGCGGCGCCACGTTCTTGCCGCCGGCGGTCACGAGGATGTCCTTCTTGCGGTCGGTGATCACGAGGAAGCCGTCGCCGTCGACGTGGCCGACGTCGCCGGTGTGCACGAAGCCTTCTTCGTCGAGCGTCTCGCGGGTCGCTTCCTCGTCGTGGTAGTAGCCGGCGAACACCGTGTTCGAGCGCAGCAGGATCTCGCCGTCCGCCGCGATCCTGATCTCGACGCCGGGGAGCGCCTTGCCGACCGTGCCGAGCCGGTAGTCGTTGAAGCGGTTGACGGTCGCCGCCGTCGTCACTTCCGACAGGCCGTAGCCCTCGTAGATCGGGATGTCGATCGAGAAGAAGAACTCCGCGACCTCGCGCGGCAGCGGTGCGCCGCCGGAGTTCGCGACGCGCAGGCGGCCGCCGAGGCGCTGCTTGATCTTCGAGTAGACGAGCTTGTCCGCGATGCGGTGCTGCGCCGCGAGACCGGGCGGCACGTCGCGCTTCGCCTGCTTCAGCTCCGAGACGCGGCGGCCGACGCGCAGCGCCCACTGCCCGATCGCGCGCTTCGCGCCCGTCTCCTCGTCGAGCTTCGCGAGGACGACGGTGTGGATCTTCTCGTAGACGCGCGGCACGCTCGGGAACAGCGTCGGCCGCACGCGCGGCAGCTCGTCGGCGACCCGCAGAGGATCGGGCAGGACCGCGAGCGCATACCCGGTGTGCGCCGCGGAGAGATGCAGCAGCCGGCCGTAGTTGTGCGCGAGCGGCAGGTACAGCAGCATCACGTCGCCCGCTTCGGTGAGACGGTCCTCCATCTCGTCCGCCTTCTGCACCATGGCGACGTAGTTGCGGTGGCGGATCATGCACGCCTTCGGCGGGCCGGTCGTGCCCGACGTGTAGATGAACGTGAAGAGGTCGTCCTCGCCGATCGACCCCTCGCGCTCGCGCAGCGCGTCCGGATGCTCGGCGGCAAACGCGCGGCCGCGCTCGCGCAGCGCCGGCAGGTCCGCGAACGTCAGAACATGCGGGACGGCGCCTTCGACCTTCGCGAGCTGGGCGTCGTCCTCGACGAGCACGCCGACCGCCTCGGAGTGCTCGAGGACGTAGCGCGCGTCCTTCTCGGAGCTCGACGAGTAGATCGGCGCCCCGACCGCTCCGACCAGCGCCAGGGCGAAGTCGAAGAGCGCCCACTCCAGGGTCGTGCGGGCGAGGATCCCGAACGAGTCGCCCTTCTCGACGCCCAGGGCCAGGAGCCCGTTCGCCAGCTCGTCCACCGCGGCCACCGCCTCGGCGCGGCCGACCGGCACCCAGGCGCCGTCGATCTCGTGCAGGTATGCCGGGTCGGGATGCCCCGCCTCGGCGGCTTCGCGCCACAGATGACCAACGGTGCCGAGCATCGTCCAAGAATGTAGTGGGCAGGAGGGCCGTGGGGGACCGCGAATTCCCTGCGTCCCGTACCATTTAGGGAGACACATGCGCACAACCTGGAACGGATCCATCAGCTTCGGCCTCGTCACCATCCCGGTGGGGCTGGCCCCTGCGACCAAGCCGGCGGCGCGCCAGTCGGATGTCGCCTTCCGCCAGCTGCACCGCGAGTGCGGCACGCCGATCAAGCAGAAGCGCTGGTGCCCCGTCCACGACCGTGAGATCGAGTCGGACGAGATCGTCAAGGGCTGGGAGATCGCGAAGGGGCAGTTCGTGATGATCGAGGACGCCGACCTCGAGGCGATCGAGCAGCACGACACCTCGCGCGCGATCGACATCAGCCGCTTCGTGCAGCTCGAGGACGTCGACCCGATCTACTTCGACCGCACCTATTTCCTCGTGCCCGCGGGCGCCGAGGCGCAGCGCCGCCCGTACGTGCTCCTGCTCGAGGCGATGAAGCAGTCGAACGTCGCCGCGCTCGGCCGGTTCGTGCTGGCCGGCAAGGAGAAGCTGTGCCTCATTCGCGCGATGGGCGACGCGCTCGCGCTCGAGACGCTCTTCGTCTACGAGGACGTCAAGGATCACGCCGAGATTGACGAGGCCGTGGGCGGCGCCGAGCTGAAGAAGCCGGAGCTCGACCTGGCGAAGCAGATCATCACCTCGCTGCAGGGGCCGTTCGAGCCCGAGGAGGAGCTGCGCAGCGAGTACCGCGAGAAGATGCGCGACCTGCTCGAGGCGAAGGCGGCCGGCCAGGAGATCGCGACGCCGGAGCCCGTCGAAGTTGCGCCCGTCGTCGATCTGATGGAAGCGCTGCGCGCGTCCGTCGCGGCCGCGAAGACGACGAAGCCGAAGGCTGCAGCCGAGAAGACGCCCGCAGCAGCGCGCAAGAAGACCGCCGCGTCGCGCAAGTAGCGCGTTGATCCTCGTCGAGGGGTTCAGCGACCAGATCGCGCTCGAGACGCTTGCGCGAAGACTCGGGGCGGACGTCGATGTTCAGCCGATCGGTGGCGCGCACGCGATCCGTGCAGCGCTCGCGCGCTACCCCGACGCGTCCGGCGGGCTCTGCGACGAGCGCGAGTGGCCGATCTGGCAGCGCGCGCTCGCGAAGGTGGGCCGCTCCGAGGACGGCTTCCATGTCTGCCGGACCGATCTCGAGGACGAGTTGATCCGTGCCCACGGCGTGGAGAGCGTCGAGAAGGTGCTCGACGAGAACGGCGACCTGGCCACATTCCGCGCCTTCCAGAACCAGCCGGCCTGGCGCGGCCGGCCTGTCGACGCGCAGCTCCATCGTTGGCTCGGCAGCTCGGACGGGCGGCACCTGCGCTATCCGCGGCTGCTCGTCGATGCGCTGCCGCTCGACCACATGCCGCGCCCGCTCCTCGCCGTCCTCGAAACGGCGACGGCCGCGCAAGCGCGGCCGTCGGGGTCGGACTGAGCGAAGCGGCTCAGTGCTGCGGCTGCAGGGCGCCGAGCGCCTGGAGCTGCGCTGCAAACAGTGTCTTGTCGATCTTGCCGTGGTAGATGGGGACGTGCTCCTCGAGACAGATCCGGATGACCTCGTCGCACGCGATGCCGACTTCCTTCGAGAGCTCCTCCGGTGTCAGATGATTCGCCATCTCGCTCCTTCCCTGGGGTTAGGGCACGAAAAAGCCCGCCGCGCTTCAGCGCAGGCGGGCTAGTCCTTCCGCTCCTTGTCGCTGGGGAAGACGGTCTTCACTCGCCGTCCCCTGTCGCGTCCAAGCTCATAGTCCCGTCAGGATAATCGATCCTCATGACGGACGCGACAGACCTCCTGCCCGGGTTCGAGGAGCGGTTCCACGGCCGGCGCGGCGCCCGCCTCCGGTACTTCGCGGCGGGCGAGGGGCCGCCGCTTCTGCTCGTCCACGGCTTCGGCGGCGCCGCCTGGAACTTCACCGAGCTGGCGCCGCTCCTGCCCGGGCGGAGGCTGCTGATCCCCGACCTGCCGGGGCACGGCGGGTCGGCCCCGCTGCCGGCGTTTCGGTCGCTGGCCGCGTTCGCCGACGTGCTCGCCGGGCTCTGCGACCAGGAGGGGATCGTCGAGGTGGACGTGGTCGGGCATTCGCTCGGCGGCGTGGTCGCGCTTCGGCTCGCCGAGCGGCGGCCGCAGCTCGTGCGCTCCGTCGTGCTCGCGGCGGCTGCCGGAATCTCGAGCTCGCGCCGCGTGAGCGAGGTGCTGCTGACGGTCGCGAGCATCGTCAAGCCGGCGCGGTTCGCCGCGCGCCGCGTCGAGCGCATCACCGCCTCACGCCGGCTGCGGCGGCTCGTGTTCGGGACGCTCGAGGTGTCAAACGCAGACATGCTGAGCGACCGAGCGATCCACGGGTTCCTGCGCGCGGCGGAGCTCCACACCGACACGCTCGCCGCCGGCATCGCGCTCGCGCGGGACGACCCGCGCGACGGGCTCGAGCGCGTCCGCTGCCCCGTGCTCGTCCTCTGGGGCGGCCGCGACCGCCAGGTGCCGCTCGAGGACGGGTTCGAGTACGCGCGGCGGCTGCGCGCGCCGATCCGCGTGATCGCCGATTGCGGGCACCTGTTGATCGGAGAGCGCCCCGACGCCTGCGCGAAGGCCATCGACGAGTTCGTGCCGCTACCCTATGACCCGTCTCGGGGTGTGGCGCAGCCTGGTAGCGCGCTCCGTTCGGGTCGGAGAGGTCCCCAGTTCGAATCTGGGCACCCCGACTGAGACCGGGTGTCTGACACCGTCTAGGTGTCAGACACCTGCTTCTTGCGCGACGCGACGGCGAGCATGCCGCCCACGAACGCAACGGCCACGACGCCGACGCCCCACCAGACGCCGCTGAGGTTGTCGTCCCAGTGGAGCGCGCGGTCGATCGAGAAGCGGCCCGGGCCCGTCGCCGCGAGAGCGACCGCAGCCGCCATCAGCGAGAGGTTGAACTCGTAGCCGCCGTTCCCGTTCCAGAGGCCCTTGCTCCAGTGCACGAGTGACACGGCCACGACCATCGCCGCCGTCACCGCGAGCGCTCCGAGCGGTGTGACGAAGCCGAACGCGAGCAGCAGGCCGCCGCCGAACTCCTGCAGCGACACGAGCGCCGCGAACAGCCATGCCGGCCGGAAGCCCATGCTGCCGATCCAGCCGCGCGTGCCGGCCACGCCGGGGCCGCCCCACCAGCCGAACAGCTTCTGCGCACCGTGAGCGGCGAAGATGCCACCGATCACCACGCGCAACAGCAACAGTCCGTACGCCATCCCAACCTCCATTACTTGACTCCGCAAATACTACGTGCCGTCGTCTTCGACGTCGACTTCACACTCGCCCTGCCCGGGCCCGAGCTGAGCGCCGAGGGCTACCGCGCGGTCGGCGCCCGCCACGGGCTCGAGCTCGACCCGGCGCGCTACGAGCAGGCGCGCATCGCGGCCTTCGAGGCACTCGAGCGCCATCCGGAGCTCGACCACGACGAGGAGATCTGGGTGCTGTTCACGCAGCGCGTCATCGAAGGCATGGGCGGCGTCGGCGACACGTACACGGCCGCCATCGAGCTGACGCGCGCGTGGGACCTAGCGCACCACTTCGAGCTCTACGAGGACGCGCTGCCGACACTCGAAGAGCTCCGGCGTCGCGGCTACGCGCTCGGGCTTCTGTCGAACACCGCACGCGACCTCGACGCGTTCGTCGCCCACCACGGCATCGCGGTAGACGCCCTGCTCACGTCGGCGGCGCACGGCAAGACGAAGCCGCACGCCTCGATCTTCCATCGCATGCTCGAGCTCATCCCGAGCAGCGCGGAAGAGACGCTGATGGTCGGGGACACGCTCGAGGACGACGTCGAGGGCGCCCGCGCGGTCGGCATGCGCGCCGTGCTGCTCGACCGCGGCGGCCGCTATCCGGACGTGCCGGATCGTGTGTCAACCCTTGTCGAACTACTAGAGTCGATCCCATGAGCTGGTGGGTCTGGGTGATCGTCGCTGTCGTGTTGGCTACCGGCGAGATCTTCACGCCCGGGCTCTTCTTCCTCGGGCCGGTCGCAATCGCGGCGGCAGTCGCTGCGGTCGCCGCCGTGGCGGGCGCCGGCAGCGTGCTGTCGACGATCGTCTTCATCGCCGGCGCGCTCGCCTCACTGCTCGTCCTGCGTCCGATCGCGCGCCGTCACGTCCATCTTCCGGCGATCTCGCGCACCGGCACCGCCGCGCTCGTCGGCCGCAAGGCGGTCGTCACCCGGCGCGTCGACGCGGCCGACGGCCGCGTGCGCATCGGCGGCGAGGAGTGGACGGCTCGCCCGTACCTCGACGGTGACGCCTTCGAAGAGGGCGCATCGGTCGAAGTCGCTGAGATCAAGGGCGCAACTGCGCTCGTCATCGCATAGGAGGTCACGTGGTCGCCCTGATCGTTCTCGCTGTCGTCGCTCTTCTGGTGTTGCTGGTCCTTTGGCGCACCGTGCGTGTCATCCCGCAGGCGCGCGCCGGAGTCGTCGAGCGCCTCGGCCGCTACTCGCGCACGCTCACACCGGGTCTTGCGATCGTCGTTCCGTTCGTCGACCGCGTGAAGCCGCTGCTCGATCTGCGCGAGCAGGTCATCTCGTTCGAGCCGCAACCGGTCATCACGCAAGACAACCTCGTCGTCAACATCGACTCGGTCATCTACTTCCAGGTCACCGACCCGAAGGCGGCGACGTACGAGATCGCCAATCCCGTCAACGCGATCGACCTGCTCACCGTCACGACTCTGCGCAACGTGATCGGCGGGATGACGCTCGAGGAGACTCTGACGTCGCGGGACTCGATCAACGACCAGCTGCGCGGCATCCTCGACGACGCGACGGGCAAGTGGGGCATCCGCGTGCACCGCGTCGAGCTTAAGGCCGTCGACCCGCCGCCTTCGATCAAGGACACGATGGAGAAGCAGATGCGCGCCGACCGCGAGAAGCGCGCAGCGATCCTGCAGGCGGAAGGCGTCAAGCAGGCGGCGATTCTGCAGGCGGAAGGCGAGAAGCAGTCGGCGATCCTCAAGGCGGAAGGCGCGAGTCGCGCGTCGGTGCTCGCCGCGGAGGGCCAGGCGAAAGCGATCCAGACGGTGTTCGAGGCGATCCACGAGGGGAACCCCGACCCGCAGCTCCTCGCGTACCAGTACTTGCAGGTGCTGCCGCAGATCGCGCAGGGCGACGCGAACAAGGTGTGGATCATCCCGAGCGAGCTGACGCGGGCGCTCGGCGGGATCTCCGAGAAGATGCTGCCTAGCAGCGGGGAGTCGACGGACAAGACCTGAGGACGGTCACGCGCGGCGTCCCGGCGTGCCAGGCCAGCCGGATGCGCACGGACGCCGCGTCGTTCTCGTAGCGCAGCTCGTGCAGCAGCATGTTCGGGTTCGCGCGGTGCTCGAGGTCGTACACGCCGGCGGGAACGTGCGTGATGTTCACGTTCTGCCCGTGGAAGAACGCGGGGTATCGGTCGGTGTAGCCGACCGATGTGCCTTCGACGACGCGCGTCGCGTCCGGGTGGTACTGCTCGCAGTCGCCGAGGAATCGCGCGTGCCGGCCGGGCCACTTGCCCGGCGCGGTTCCCCAGTGGTCGGCGAGGCAGAAGCCGCTCTTGCGGTCGCTCACGAGCACGTCACCGGCGAGCGTGCTCAGCGTGAACGTCACGAACTTCATCAGGTGCCAGTGGTGGTGCGGCGCCGAGTTCGTGTAGCGCAGCTGTCCAACGCCCGGGTACGTGCGCCACTTGCCGTTGGCGAGCCGGACGCGCTGCGTCGCGTTCATGCGCGGGTTGCTCCGCGCGCGCTCGCCGACGATCTCCGACGCGCCCAGGCCGACGTTGTCGACCATCGACGTGAAGCCGAGCTGCCAGAAGCCGCGTGCGCCGGCAACGACGAGCCCGCTTGGCGCGCGCGTGTCGAGGTCGGGCAGCAGCTCTTGCGTGCGAACCAGTGGCTTCCAAGCCGGCTGCAGGCCTCTCGTGCTGCGCCGGCCGTCGACGTAGATCCAGCCGTCCTGCTCGTATGCGACCTGACGTGAATCCGGCGACCACGTCGGATGCTCGCCCTCGTCGATCGTGCGCGTGCCGGCGATGATCTCGCCGTCCTGCACGTACGCAAGCTCACCGCTCTTCGCATACGCGGGCTCCGTGCCGGTGGCGACGTGCTTCAGCCCGCCGCCGTACCAGCCGTCGCTGTAGATCTCACCGTCGCGGTCGAACGCGATGCGCTGGCCGTCGTTCGACCACGTCGGGTGCGCGCCGACGGCGAGCCGGTGCTCGTTGAGGCCGTCCGCGCGCACGGTGTACACGTAGCCGCCGCGCGTGTACGCGAGGTTCCGCCCGTCGGGCGACCAAGCGGGCTGGTCGGCCTTCGGCACGAGCAGCGCGCGGCGCGTGCCGTCGGCGTCCGCGACCCACAGATCGCCCTTGGTCACGTACGCGATGCGCAGGCCGTTCGGGCTCCACGCGGGCGCGTAGCCCACGTTCAGGACGTGGTGTCCCCCGACGTGAATGCCGGCAAGCGCGAACGCGAGCGACGCGAGTGCCCTCACGCGAGCGCGCTACCCGCTTCCCCGAGAGTCAACACCGGCCCGACGCAGGTGTCTTCGTGCTCGAGCAGCGCGAGCCACTCGGCCAGTGTGCGTGTGCGGAAGAGCGCATCGAGCTCCGGCAGTTCCGGCGCGAACGCCTTGTCGGCGAGGTCCGGTCGGTCGAGCAGCTCGCACAGGCGCTGCCAGAACTTCGGCTCGAGCGCGGCGACGGTCAGGTGGCGCGCGTCCGCGGTCTCGTAGATGCGGTAGCAGGCGGCGCCACCGGTCAGCAGGCGCGGCGACGGGTCACCGCCGAGGCGGTGTGCGACGAAGCGATGCGACGCGTGTGTCATCGAGACGACGATTCGCTTCGGGCCCCCTTCGAGCAATGCGGCGAGGATCTCGATCACTGCGGTCTGGCCGCCGGCGGCGAGATCGGCGATCTGCACCGGAGGCACGGCGGGCGCGGTGTCTGCGAGCACGCCCGCGTAGCCGAGGTAGTTCAGGTCGTGGCCCGCCTGTTGGCTGTCCGCGCCGAAGCCGGTGATGGAGCAGACGATCGCGTCGGGCGCAGTGCGCACGTCGAGGCGCTCGAAGACGCCGGGACGGAAGCCTTCGATCACGACGCGCGCCTCCGCGAGTACGTCCGAACGCGCGTCCCACTCGACGATCTCCTTGCCGTCGTTGAGCGCGGCGTACCAGGCTGGCGCAGCGGTCTTCATCGGATCGCCGCCGCGCGGCTCGACCTTCATCACGCGCGCGCCCAGACGCATGAGCTCGCGGCTCGCGAACGGGCCGGGAAGATGCCGCGACAGGTCTGCCACGGTGACGCCGCTGAGCGCTGCCACGCGCGCGATTATGCTCGCCGGACGACCGATCGCCGGAGAGATCTCGTTCGCGCCGCAATCCGCGTCTTCGCGCGGAAGGGCTTTCACGCTGCTCGCGTCGGCGACATCGCGGAGGAAGCTGGTGTCGCGCACGGGTTGCTCTACCACTACTTCAAGTCGAAGGAGGACGTCCTCGAGACGATCTTCCGCGAGACATGGACGCGTGTCGTGGAGGCGACGACGGCGATCGAGGCGTCCGGCGAGCCGCTCGTCGAACAGCTCCGCGCGTTCGCGACGTTCTTCCTCGGGACGTGGACGCGCACGCCAAGCCTGGCGCGGGTGATGGTGCGCGAGGTGGCGAGGAGCCCGCAGCTCGGCGAGCGGGTCGGCGTGCTGCGCGACGCGCTCGTGTCGTTGCGGCGGATGATCGAGGCGGCGCAGGAGCGCGGCGAGATTCGTGCGGACGTCGATGCGCAGCTCGCGACGTGGGCGTTCTACGGCGCGCTCGAGGAGATCCTCGGCGGCTGGGTGATGGGGCAGCTGCCCGGCGAGGAGGCGGACGTCGAGCGTGCTGTGGCGTCGGTGATCGACGTTTTCTCCGTAGGCTTCGCACCGTGATCTGGAATCTGCGCGATCTCGAGCTCGCGGCCGACCCGTCCCCGGTGGCGGGCCACGCGTTCTCCGGACGCTCGCTGACCCGTGAGGCCGGTGCGAAGCTCACCGGCCTCGGCGTCTACGAGCTGCCGCCCGGCGAGAAGCACTGGCCGTACCACTTCGAGCTCGGCGAGGAGGAGTGGCTCATCGTGATCGAGGGTGAGGTCGTCCTGCGCACGCCGGAGGGTGAGCGGACGATGGTCGCCGGTGACGTCGCGTGCTTCGTGGCCGGCGCGGCGGGCGCGCACACCGTGCGCAACGACAGCGGCGGGCGCGCGCGGTTTGCGATGCCGTCACGCGAGGCGCATTTCGGCGCGACGATCTACCCCGACAGCGGCAAGTTCAGCATCGGCGGTCCGGGGTTCCAGCACCGCGGCTACCTCGGCGATGCGGTGCCGTACTGGGAGGGCGAGGCGTGAACGTCTTCGACGTCGAACTCACGTGGGACGACGACGATCCCGACGGCTATCGCGTCGGCTACAAGCGTCTCAGGCCGGACCTCGGAGCGGACCAGCTCGGCATGTCCGTGTACGAGCTGCCGCCCGGGATGAGCGTCTGCCCGTACCACTACGAGGCCGGGTGCGACGAGTGGTTGTTCGTGCTGCGCGGCCGCCCGACCCTGCGCACGCCGGACGGCGAGCAGCAGCTGCGCGAGTGGGATTGCGCGTTCTTCCCGGACGGCGAAGCCGGCGCGCACAAGGTGACGAACACGACGGATGAGACGGTCCGCATCGCGATCTGGTCGAACAAGGGCGATCCCGGAGTCGCGGTGTATCCCGACTCGGACAAGGTCGGCGTCTGGCCTCCTGGCAAGCTCTATCGCCTCGGCGACGACGTGAGCTACTGGGAAGGCGAGACCCCCGACGGCCTTCCCGACTCGCGTCTCACCGAACCTGGTTCGTCGTAGACGAATCAGGTTCGAATCAGGCGTGAACGGGCGAGAGGGCCGGCGCCCACGAGCAGATCGGCGATGCTTCGCCGCCGCGGCCGTTGAGGCGGCGGTAACCGAGCGCGTGCTCGGCCTGCATCATCTTGTGGATCTGCGTCGTGCCCTCGTAGATGATCGGCGCGCGCGCGTTGCGGAAGTACCGCTCGATGCCGTACTCACCGGAGTAGCCGTACGAGCCGAACACCTGGATCGCGAGATGCGCCGCTTCGAACGCGGACTCCGTCGCATGCCACTTCGCGAGTGACGTCTCGCGCGTGTTGCGCTTCCCCTGATCCTTCATCCACGCGGCCTGCATGACGAGCAGCTTCGACGTCTCGTAGCCGAGAACCATCTTCGCGATCATGTCCTGCACGAACTGGTACTTGCCGATCGCCTGACCGAACGTCTCGCGCTCGCGCGCGTACTCGACGGAACGCTCGAGGCATGCGCGCACGACGCCGCACGCGCCGGCCGCGACCGTGAAGCGGCCCTGGTCGAGCGAGTGCATCGCGACCTCGAAGCCCTGGCCCTCCTCGCCGATCATGTTCTCGGCCGGCACCTCGACGTTCTCGAAGAACAGCTCGCCGGTCGAGCCGGCCCAGATGCCGAGTTTGTTCTCCGTGTCGACGGACGTAAAGCCCTTCATCCCCTTCTCGAGGACGAACGCGCTGATGCCCTTGTGCCCGGCCGCCGGATCCGTCTTCGCGAACACGAGCGCGTGATCCGCGACCGTCGCGTACGAGATCCAGTTCTTCTGCCCGTTCAGCACGTACACGTCGCCCTCACGGCGCGCGGACGAGCGCATCGATGCGACGTCCGACCCGGCGCCCGGCTCCGTCAGCCCGAAGCACGCGAGCTTCTCGCCCTTCGCCTGCGGCGTGAGCCAGCGCTGCTTCTGCTCCTCGCTGCCGTACTTGAGCAGCGAGAGCGAGTTCAGCCCGACGTGCACGGAGATCAGCGTTCGGAACGCGGCCTCGCCGCGCTCGATCTCCTCGCACGAAAGCGCCTCCGAGACGAAGTCGAGCCCGGCGCCGCCGTACTCCTCCGGGATGACGATCCCGAGGATCCCCAGTTCCGCCATCCCCTCGATCAGGGACATGTCGAGCTTGTGGTCGATGTCGTTCTGGACGGCCACCGGCAGGACGCGCTTGTCCACGAAATTGCGGACGGTGTCCTGGATCAGGCGCTGTTCGTCTGTGAGGTCGAAATCCATACCGGCGGCACACTACCTTTCACACGGACGCAGGCCCATACTGGGTTTATGGCCCTCGCGGTCCGTTTCTACCTGCTTGCCGGGGCGGCGCTGATCGCCGTCCATCTCGCTGTGGGCGGCAGCCTCGCGATCTACGAGGGCGTCGGCCTGTCCGCCTCCGTGCTGATCTTCCTCGGCGCCGCTTGGTACCGGCCGCCACGTGCCCTGGGCTGGCTCTCGATCGGCCTCTCGCAGAGCCTCGCCGCCTTCGGCGACATCCTTGGGCACCTCCACACGACGCGTCCGTTCCCGGGGCCGCCGGACATCGCCTACCTGGTGAGCTTCGCCGCGTTCGCCATCGGCGTCTTCCTGCTGATGGGCCGCAACTTCCCGTGGCGCGACTGGGAGGCGAACCTCGACGCGCTGCTGATCACCGCCTGCCTCGCGTTCACGGCGTGGATGCTCTTCTTCGACCGGGCCGACTCCTCGTACGGCTTCACCGCCGCAGGCCTGATCACACTCGCGTACCCGCTGTTCGCGACGTTCGGCGTCGCCCTCATGATCCGCATCGGCCTGCTTGGCGATCAGCCCGTCGCGTACTGGCTGCTGCTCGCGTCGATCCTGCCGCTGACGCTCGCGGACGGGCAGTACGTTCAGCCCGCGCTGAACGTGACGTATCACTTCGGCAGCTGGGTCGACGCCGCGTGGCTCGGCTCGTACGTGCTGTGCGGCGCAGCAGCGCTCGATCCTTCGCTGCGCCGCTTCGCCCGCTCGCGTCTCCGCAACCGTGGCCGCTCGTCCGCGCGCGGTGTGATCGCCGGCGGCATCGGCCTCGTTGCACTGCGCGTCGTCGACCGCTACGACGTGATCGTCAAGCACCGGGCGGAGTCGGTGCTGCTCGGTGCCGGCCAGGTGCTGATCGTCATCGCCGTCGTTGCGCGCGTCCTGCTCTATGTACGCGAGCTGAACCGGCAGCGCGTGCTCGCGGAGGACTCCGAGCGCCGCTTCCGCCTCATCTTCGAGCGCGCGCCGATCGGAATCTCGTTCGGCCGCGACGGCGTCATGAGCGACACGAACCCGGCTCTTCACAGGATGCTCGGCTACAGCGCAGCTGAGTTCGCGGAACGCCACTACCTCGAGCTCACGCATCCCGACGACCGCGACCTCGACATGCAGGCGCAGATGGACACCGGTCGGCTCGATCACTTCTCCGTCGACAAGCGCTACGTGAAGAAGGATGGCGGGATCCTCTACGCGCACGTGAACATCGCGCTCGAGCCTGACACGCTCGGCGTCAGCCTCATCGAGGACGTGACGCAGCGCCGCGAGCTCGAGGAGCAGCTGCGCCAGTCACAGAAGATGGATGCGATCGGCAAGCTCGCCGGCGGCATCGCACACGACTTCAACAACCTGATGACCGCCGTGCTCGGCTACAGCGACCTGCTCCTCGCCAAGCTGAACGGCGACGAGAGCGGCTCGCGCGAGAAGATCGAGGGAATCCGCGACGCGGCGATGCGCGCGAGCGACCTGACGCGCCAGCTGCTTGCGTTCGGCCGGCGCCAGATGCTCGAGATGCGCGACGTCGACATGCGCGACGTCGTCGTGCGGAGCGAGAGCCTTCTGCGTCGCCTGATCGGGGAGGACATCAAGCTCGACGCGGTCGTCGCGCCCGAGCCGGTGGTGGTGCACGCCGACCCGACGCAGCTCGACCAGGTCGTCATCAACCTTGCCGTGAATGCGCGCGAGGCGATGCCCGACGGCGGTACGCTCACGATCGTCGTCACGACCGAGGACGGCAACGCGGTGCTCGCCGTGGGGGACACCGGCGTGGGCATGGACGAGGAGACGCGCGACCGGATCTTCGAGCCCTTCTTCACGACGAAGCCGTTCGGCGAGGGCACCGGGCTCGGGCTCTCGACCGTCGACGGGATCGTCGCGCAGAGCGGCGGGACGATCGGCGTCTCCACGACGGAGGGCAGCGGGACGGTCTTCACCGTGCGGTTGCCGCTCGTCGAGGCTCCGGCTACAGTGCCGGTTGACTGACGAGTCAATCAAGCCGTAAGGAGCCCAGGATGGCAGCCGTCGAGACGACGGGCATCTCGTTTGCCCTGACCGAAGAGCAGCGCGAGCTGCGCGCCCTGGCGCGCGAGTTCGCCGACAAGGAGATCCGGCCCGTCGCGGCCGAGCACGACGTCCACATGCGCCACCCGGCGGACGTGATCGCGAAGGCGCACGAGGTCGGGCTGATGAACGTGCACGTTCCCGAGGAGTACGGCGGCCTCGGGCTGAACGCGTTCGACGGCATGCTCGCCGGCGAGGAGCTCTACTGGGGCTGCTCCGGCATTGGCACGTCGATCACCGCGAACGGCCTCGGTGCGGGGCCCGTGATCATCGCCGGCAGCGACGAGCAGAAGGCGCACTGGCTGCCGCCGCTGCTCGAGTCGCCGATCCTCTGCTCGTTCGGGTTGTCGGAGCCCGACGCCGGCTCGGACGTCGCGCGCATGAAGACGACCGCCGTGCGCAAAGGCGACGAGTACGTCCTCAACGGATCGAAGACCTTCATCACCAACGCGGGCTATGCGAGCTGGACGGTCGTCTTCGCGAAGACCGATCCGTCGAAGGGCCATCGCGGCATCTCGGCCTTCATCGTCCCGATGGACGCACCAGGCGTGACGATCGAGGAGCATCTCGACAAGATGGGACAGCGCGCGACCGATACGTCGGCGTTCGCGCTGCAGGACGTCGTAGTTCCCGCCGCCAACCTCCTCGGTGAGGAGGGGCAGGGCTTCAAGATCGCGATGCAGACGCTCGACTTCACGCGTCCCGGCACGGCCATCGGCGCAGTCGGCGTCGCGCAGGCCGCGTACGAGCTCGCGGTCGGCTACGCGAAGGAGCGCGTCACGTTCGACATGCCGATCGCGATGCACCAGGGCGTGAACTTCCTGATCGCCGACATGGCGACCGAGATCCAGGCGGCGAGGCTGCTCACGTGGCAGGCGTCCTGGATGCTCGACCAGGGTGAGCGCGCGACGCTCTACTCGTCGTTCGCAAAGCGCTTCGCCGCCGACACTGCGATGAAGGTCACCACCGACGCGGTGCAGGTCTTCGGCGGGTACGGCTACATGAAGGAGTATCCGGTCGAGAAGCTGATGCGCGACGCGAAGCTTTTCCAGATCTACGAGGGCACGTCGCAGATCCAGCGCCTCGTCATCGCAAAGGAGATCTTCCTGCCCCGTGATTGACATCGATCTCAGCGGTCGCGTCGCACTCGTTACCGGCGGCTCGCGTGGTCTCGGCCGTGCGGACGCGTTGACGCTCGCACGCGCAGGCGCCGACGTCGTCATCGCCGACCTGCTCGTCGAGTCGGAGCTGACCGAGGAGACGGACGCGTACGGGCCGCTCGCCATGGTCGCGCGGCAGCAGGGAATGGTCGGCACGGAGTCTGCGGCCGAGGAGATCCGCGCGATGGGCCGCGAGGCGCTCGCCGTGAAGTGCGACGTCACCGACCGCGCACAGGTCGACGCGGCAGTCGCACGCACGGTCGACGAGCTCGGATCGGTCGACATCCTGATCAACAACGCGGGCACGCTCGATCACGTCGGCCAGTTCAAGGATCAGGCGCTCGAGCTCTGGGAGCGCGACCTTCGTGTGAACCTCACCGGCGCGTTCAACTGCGCGCAGGCGGTCTGGCCGCACATGCGCGAGCGCGAGTGGGGCCGCATCGTGAACATGGCCTCCGTCGCGGGCACGCTCGGCGGCTTCGGGCAGGCGTCGTACTCGACCACGAAGGCCGGCGTCCTCGGGCTGACGAAGACGCTCGCGATGGAAGGCGGCCGCCACGGCATCACCGCGAACGCGATCGTGCCGGGGATCATCGGCACGGAGGCGTTCCACATGGCGAATGCGTCGATGAACGAGCGCATCGCGAACCGAACGGTGTTCAAGCGGCCGGGCGAGCCGCAGGACATCGCGAACGCGATCGCGTTCCTGTGCAGCGACCTCGCGGGTTACATCACCGGCATCGAGCTCAACGTCTCCGGCGGCGTCGAGCTGTTCGTCTTCTAGGGGCTACTCTGGGCACGAAGTGCGCCGCTTCGCTCTCTGGGCGGGGTCGGTCGCCGTCGTGTCCGCCATTGCGCTCGGCTTCGTCTTTGCCGGGTCGGCGGGCCGGCTGGCAGACGGGACCCGGATCGCCGGCGTCGAGGTCGGCGGGATGACCCCTGCCGCCGCGCGGAAGCTGCTCGAAGGCCGGAGCGCGGCGCTGGCCGACCGCCCGGTCGTGTTCACCGCCGCCGGCAGGTCGTTCCCGATCCGCCCGCGCGAGCTCGGCGTGCACATCGACTGGGCGGCGACCGTGGCGCACGTCGACCGCAGCGGCAGCGGCTTCGGCGTCGTGCGCGGCTACCGCCGGCTCGGGCTCGAGCTGTTCCCGCAGGTGGTGCAGCCGAAGATCGTGACCTACGACGCGGCGGTGAACTACGAGGTGCGGCTGCTCGCGTCGAAGATCGACCGGCCGCACCGTCAGGCGCGGCTCGTCCGGCGCGGGCTGCACGTCACGATCGACGCAGGCAAGAAGGGCACGGTGCTCGATCGCGCCGCCGCGAAGCGGACGATCGTCGCGGCCCTCGCTTCGTTCACGCGCAAGCCGGTCACTCTGCCGGTTCGCCTCGACCGGCCAAGCGTGACGGTCGCGCAACTCATCTCCGAGCAGCGGCTCGCGTCGCGCGTGATCGCGGCGCCGGTGACGCTTCGGCTCGGCGCGAAGCAGTGGCGCGTCCCGCGCTGGCGGCTCGCGTCGTTGCTCCAGCTCGGCTCGCCGCTTCGCATTGCCGGCCCGGCCGCCGAGCACTACTTTGCGCAGCTGCGCAAGCGCGTCGATCACGCACCGCGCAATGCGACCTGGGAGCCTGTCGCGGGCGGCGCGGTGAAGCTCGTGTCTGCCGAGCCCGGAAGCGCGCTCGACGTCGCGCGCACTGCGTCCGCGCTCCTGGCGGCGGCGGAGCGGTCGACCAACCGCGTCGCGAACGTCGTCACGCAGTCGTCGCCCGCGTCGCGCTCGACGAAGGCTGCGGCAGCGATGGGCATCACCGGGATGGTAGGAAGCTACGAGACGATCTACGGCGGCGATCCAAACCGCATCCACAACGTGCAGCTCGTCGCGCGCCTGATCGACGGCAAGCTCATTGCGCCGGGCGCGACGTTCTCGTTCAACGGTGCGACCGGTGAGCGCAGCGCGCAGAAGGGCTTCCTGACGGCACCGGTGATCATCGACGGCGAGGTGCAGACCGGCCTCGGCGGCGGCGTGTGCCAGGTCTCGACCACTGTCTTCAACGCGGCCTACGAGGCGGGGCTGCCGATCACCGCGCGCACCAACCACGCGCTGTACATCTCGCACTATCCGCTCGGCCGCGACGCGACGGTCGACTACCCCGACGTCGACATGAAGTTCGTCAACGACACCGGTCACTGGCTGCTGCTGCGGACGTTCGTCGGCAGCGACTCGCTGTCGGTGGTGCTGTACGGCACGCCGGTGCACCGCCGCGTCGAGACCGTTGCCGCTCCGCTCGCAGTCGTGGCGCCGCCGCCGGTGCAGAAGACCGTCGACGCGACGCTCAAGCCCGGTGAGGTCGTCGTCGACGATCCGGGTGCGCCTGCGCAGAGCACGTCGGTCGAGCGCAAGGTCTACGACGCGTCCGGGAAGCTGCTCTCCGACCAGACGTGGTACTCGAGCTACCGCTCGATGCCGAAGATCGTGCGTGTCGGCCCGAAGAAGCCTAAGAAGCCGGCGAAGTCTGCGACAACGACTCAATCAACCACGACGGCACCCGCGTCGGCCTGAACGACGCGGCGTCGACGGTGGCATGGGACGTCCAGCCGTCTGCGATCACCTCGCTGTCGCGCTCGATCGCATACTCGTAGCGGAAGCGTGCGCCCTTGATGTCGATGCAGCGCGCGTGGATCTTCAGCCGGTCGTCGAAGCGCGCGGGCTGCAGGTAGCGGATGTGCGTCTCGAGCACGAGCGCCTCGACGCCGAGGTCGCGCAGCCGTTGGTAGCCGCCCGCGTAGCGCTCGAGGTGCTCGACGCGCGCGACCTCGAACCACACGAAGTAGTTCGAGTTGTGCGCGATGCCCTGCGCGTCGGTTTCGGCGAAGCGCACGCGTACGTCGGCTGAGAAATGGAAGCCCTCCACGTTCCGCTGATGCTCGCACAAGCAGTCCGGCATAGCCTTGGCAGGCATGGAGCGTCTCGGTTGGATGGACGGGTACTCGGACCCCGAGTTGCGGGCCGCGCTGAACGCCGCAGCGCCTCGGTTCGCGAACCTGCCGATCACGCTTCAGGGCCGTCCGGATCTCAGTAACCCGATCTGGGCTGCCGGCCGGGCGACGGTTGGCGAAGACGTCTTCGTGAAGCTCGCCTTCTCCGAGCGGACTGCGGTCCGCATCTGGCGCGAGGCGCAGGCGCTCGACGTCCTCGGCGAGCTGGGTCTGTCCGTGCCGCAGCTGGTCGCAGCCGGCCGCAACCCGACGCTGTCGGCGACGAGGTTGATCAGCGGCGGTGCGCCACTCAGCTACGAGACGGTGGCGGCAGCGACACCCGAAGCGATCGAAGCGTTCGCGTCTCACCTCGCGCGGTTCCTTTCCGAACTACATGCGCCCCTCACTCTCGAGCGGCTGCGTGGCCGGCTCGAGTCGCTGCCCCAATTGCCCGAGGCGGGTCTTCACCTGACCACGAACGATCTGCGAGCGCGCTTTGCGCCGATGCTCGAGCCTCGCCAGCGCGCGATCGTCAGCCGCTGGTGCGACTGGGTGGACGACGAGCTCGCGCGGCCGGGGGACACCGTGTTCGTGCACGGCGACTTGCATCCGTACAACCAGCTCTGGGATCTCGACGAGTTGCGGTTGCTTGCGGTCGTCGACTTCGAGACCAGCGGGCTCGGGAATCCCGAGTTCGACTTTCGCGTCCTTCCGGTCTTCGGCCCGAATGTCTATCTGCTCATGGCGACGGTGAGACAGTACGAAGCGATGTCCGGACGCAACCTGGACATGCCACGCATCATGGCGCTCTTCTTGCTC
>DASZBP010000186.1:0-10654 GCA_035943915.1 Gaiellaceae bacterium
GGGATCAGCAGGGTCGTGTAGACGATGATCGGGCCGATCAGGTTCGGGACGATCTCCTGCCAGAGGATGCGGAACGTCCCGGCACCCGCCGCGCGCGCCGACTCGACGAACTCCTTCTCGCGCAAGCTCAGCGTGTAGCCGCGCACGATGCGCGCGATGTACGACCACGAGAAGAGGGTGATCACTGCGATAACGACGGTGACACCCGGCGTCAGCAAGCCGCCGAGGCAGCCCTGCTTCGTCGTCGAGCAGGCGGTGACGATGCCGACAGCGATCAGGATCTGCGGGACCGCGAGGAGCACGTCGGCGAAGCGCGAGAGGACGGTGTCGACGATCCCGCCGAAGAAGCCGGCGGTGAGCCCGACGACGAGACCGATGAACACGGCGAGGCCGGAGGCGACGAGGCCGACGAAGAGCGAGATGCGGGCCCCGTAGAGCGTGCGGACGAAGAGATCGCGTCCTTCCGCGTCGGCGCCGAAGATGAGGTGGGAGCTCGGTCCGGTCGGAAGCCCGAACGCGTCCTGCGAGCCGGGAACGATGTCGTTCGGCTGGTGACCCGTGAGCGCCTGCGCGATCGGCCCGCCGAAGATCGCGGTGAGGATCAGCAGGATGATGACGCCGCCGCCGATGAGCGCCGCCTTGTCCTGCCGGAGCCGCTCCCAGAAGAGTTGGCGCGGCGTCTTGCGGCGCACCGAGACGCCCGGCAACACAGCGGCGGCGGCGCCGCCTGACGGAACCTGAAATTCGGGCGGGTTCGCCAAGACGCAAAAGCGTATCCGTGCGGTGAAGCGGAGTGCGGCATTAACGTACGGTCGTGCATCAGTTGGTTTCGTTTTCGCCCCTGCATACAGCCGGGGTATCGGCGCTCTGCGCGGCGCAGGGCTGGCCGTCGTGGACGCCGGAGCGCACGGAACGCGCGCTGACCGGACCGGGCGTGGTCGCCGTCGTCGCGCTCGACGCTGCCGGCGAGGTGGTCGGCGTCGCCCAAATGCTGAGCGACGGCGCGGTGATCGCGTACCTCGGGCTCCTGCTCGTCGCCGAGCGCTTGCGTGGGCAAGAGATTGGGCGCGAGCTGATGCTCGAGGCCGCTCGGCGCACGGGGCTCGAGCGCTTCGACCTGCTGAGCGAGGAGGACGCGCTGCCGTTCTACGAGAGCTTCCCGCACAAGCGAAAACCCGGTGTCAGGATCTACGTATGAGCGATCTGCATCCCGGGGGGCCGCTCGTGGGCCGGATCGTGCGCGTCGAGCCGATCGAGGAGCGCCACCGTGAAGGGCTGCGCGAGGCGGCCGAGCGGGAGCCGCAGATCCACCGCTACACGAACATGTACTCGCTCGGCTTCGACCGCTGGTTCGACATGGCGGTCGAGTCGCAGATCGAGGTGCCATTCGTGGTTGTCGTCGACGGCAAGCCGGTGGGCTCGACCCGCTACCTGAACGTCGAGCCGTTCCACAAGCGGACGGAGATCGGCTGGACGTGGCTCGAGCGCGCGCAGTGGGGGACGGGCGCGAACGTCGAGACGAAGTACCTGCTGCTCGAGAACGCGTTCGAGCGGTGGGGCGCGATGCGCGTCGAGTTCAAGACGGATGCGCGCAACCTCCGTGTGCGCGGCGCGCTGCTCGGCGTCGGCGGCCGCTTCGAAGGGATCTTCCGCAAGCACATGAAGCTGCCGGACTCGATCCGCGACTCGGCGTGGTACGCGATCGTCGACGACGACTGGCCGCAGGTGAAGCCGATGCTGCAGGCGAAGATCGCGAAGCACGCCGCGTGAGGTGCGCGGTCGACGTCGCGCCGGTGCGCGCGGCGCCCGCCGACGACGCGGAGCAGGTGACGCAGCTGATCCGCGGCGAGCCCGTCCGCGTCGCAGGCCGCGACGGCGACTGGACGTGGATCGTCACGGTCTACGACTACCCGGGTTGGGTGCGGAGCGCGGAGCTCGACGACGGCGAGGGCGCGCTGCCGCCGCCGGAGGGCCGCGAGCCGCTGGACGTGGCCCGGTCGTACGTGGGCGCGCCGTATCTCTGGGGCGGCATGACCGAAGCGGGCATCGACTGCTCGGGCCTCGTCCACATGGCGTACCGCCGCGCCGGCCGGATCGTCCCGCGGGACGCCTGGCAGCAGCTCGACGCGGGCACGCCGGTCGGCGAGCCGGAGCCCGGCGACCTTGTTCTCTATGGCGATCCCGGTAAGGCGGCCGACCATGTCGCGTTCTGGCTCGGCGAGGGCCGCATCCTGCACGCGACTGGCCGTGACGCGCTCGGAGTCGTCGACGAAGACGAGCCCGACAGTCTCCGTTCGCGCCGCGTGGCGGTAGTCCGCCTGTAGACCCCTCGTTCGAGGGGGCTAAAGCACCCTTTCGGGTTAGCCGATACGGAGTTTGTGGATGCTGCCGAACGCAACGCCATCCTGACGCGCTACCGCGAGCACACCGCGCGGTTCGAGTCGGTCGCCGCCCGCCGCGATGCGGTCGCGGAGGTGATTCCCCTCCAGCCCGTGCCCGCCGAGCCAGGCCACGAACCGACGGCGCGCGAGCAGCAGGTGCTCCAGTTGATCTCCGACGGCCTCGTCAACCGCGAGATCGGTCAGCGGCTCTTCCTCAGCGAGGAGACGGTCAAGAGCCATGTCCGTCATATCCTCGCGAAGCTTCAGGCAAGAAGTAGAGCCCACGCCGTAGCGGTTGGCTTCCGGCGTGGGCTCATTTCTTGAACTACTCGAGCGTTCTCAGAAGGTTTTCCACTCCCTGTGGACAATCCCACTTTCGGGTGAGACGCCAACAGTGAAAACCGGTTATCTCTTCGGGTCTACCAGGTTGCGAGTCCGCCAGCGACCTTGCCGCTGCGGACCAGCTTCACGAACTTGCGCATTGTTCGTACTCCCCCGTTGGGATGGGACTGACGGCCCACTAATCGTATGACCCTTTTAGGTGATCTGTCAATTTTTCGGCGTCTCAGTCACCTAACCGCCGACGTCGATCGCGCGACCGCGATCTACATTGCCGCTGTCCTAGTCGCGGCCGGGACGACCACCGCGGGGCTGATAGCTGCCGGGTTTGGCGTTGCGAGCTGGTACGCGGTCATCGGGCTTGCGGCCGTAGCGGCGCTGTGCGAGCGCGGCAGTATCCGGCTTCGCCATGACTTAACGATCTCGATCTCACTCCTGCCGGCGGTCTTCGCTGCGGTTCTGTTCGGGCCACTCGGAGCGATGATCGTTTTCGGAGCGTCGTCCCTCGCCCTTGCGTTCCCGCCGGCGGCGCGACTGACGTATCTCGCAACGCGATCGATGACGGGAGCCGCATCGGCAGGCGCCGCCGCAGTAGTCGCCGACTCAATATCAGAGGGGGTCGGACGCACGATCGCGGCCTCTATGGCCGCGGCGCTCGTTGCCGAACTCGCCGACGCGGTGTTCGCTTCAATCGCATTTCAGGTGCGGAAGAACGGATCGTGGAGAGTGCTTGCTCGAGAGGCTCTGCCCATCACGATCGCCTCGGTTCCCCTGTACGGCCCGGCCGTGGGGCTGCTCGCTCTGGCATACCGGAACGTGTCACCGTGGACTCTTCCGCTCTTTTTTGGCCCTGCGCTTGCCGCCCAGCGTTGGTGGTTGATGTATCAGGATCAGAGGCGTCTCGCGGAAGACCTGCGCGGGGTGAACGAGCAACTGCGCGATGCGAACCTCTCTTTTGCCAAGGGGTTGATCGCCACGCTCGACGCACGCGATCGCTACACAGCTGGCCATTCAGCGGCCGTGGCTATCTACGCGCGTGACATCGCGACTCGCATGGGCCTGACTGAGGCCCAAGAGGCGTTGGCTTACCTCTGCGGGCTTGTGCACGACATCGGGAAGATCGGTCTTCCTGCAGGCCTATTGGAGAAGCCCGGTGCTCTGACTCTCGAAGAACGGCGCGAGATGCAACGGCACGCTGAGATTGGTGAGCGAATTCTCGGGAACGTTGAGACCTACGCAGAGATCGCGTCTGTGGTGAGGCACCATCACGAGCGTTTCGACGGACAGGGTTACCCGGACGGCATTGCAAACACCGACATCCCTTTGCTATCGCGGATCATCGCTGTGGCTGATGCCTATAACGCGATGACGTCGGACCGCCCGTATCGCGACGCAATGCCGAGCCGGGTGGCCCGACTGCGACTTGCGCAGGCGGTGGAAACGCAGTTTGACACGGCCGTGGTAGCCGCATTTGAGGCCATACTTGCCGGCGCGACAGAGGATTACCGCCTCGCTCAAGGCGAGGTGTTCAAGGTGGCTGCACCAACCGAAGCTTCCGGCGAACCGGCTTTGCAGGCAAGAACCGGTTGAAGTCCGATCGATCTAATGGATTGCGCGGCTTCGTTCGTACCGCGCGACCGCTTCCGCCCGAGTGCGCACTCCAAGCTTCTCGAGGATGTGGCGGACATGAACCTTCACCGTCGACTCAGCTACGAAAAGCGCTGCCGCTATCTCGCGGTTGCGAAAGCCCTGCGCGACTAGACCGAGAACCTCGTCCTCTCGCCGAGAGAGGATCTGTTCCGGGGTCCTCATGGCCTTCGCCCTGACGCGCGCCCTCCTGGCAAGTGGCACGTCCTCGCCGACCTGGAGCAGGTGTTCGAGCGAGCCTCGCAGAGAGGCGTCTTCGGCGGCCGCGGTCAGCACGGCGGTCGACGCTCGGAGCGCGAGCAGGACCGGATCCCAAATCCGTGTCTGTTCGGCTTGTGCGAATAGCTGACGCGGCGACGCTGCGGTTTCGGCGGCGTCGCTCACCGCCGTTGCGGCGGCCGAGATGAGGTGAACCTCCACGCAGCCGGTGATCTCGAGAGATTGCCGAGCATGGGTCCGAGCTCGGTCATGATCGCCCGCGCATGCGTACGCGAGCGCCCGCATCGCATAGAGCTCCCCGACCCAAGAGGGGAACGCCGCAGACGGGTGGGGTCGTCGAAGCAATTCAATGGCGCCGGTCGGGTGGGCGGTCATTAGGAAAAGTCGAGCGCGCAAAAAACGAGCGTTGAGGGCGTGTTCGCTTGTCGGAGAGGCCGTCGCGATGGTTTCAACTCTGGAGAGGTAGCGATCGACGTCTCCAAATCGACGTAGGCCGAGACTGATCAACGCCGCAGTCCAGTCGGCGAACGGTTGCGCGAATTCGAGACCAAACCGCTCCACATCGTCCCTCATCGCTCGCAATAGACCTTCGGCGCGGCGGTATTCGGCGCGTTGCGCCAGCGCGTGTGACAACGTGTAACGAAATGCGCTGCGGATCGACGGATCCTCAATCGCACTCAAGTAATGCAGCGCCTCCTCGATCGGCAAGGGATCCATTAGCCCAGTCGTAAACCGGCGGGCGGTGAGCTCAGCTGTTGCGTGCCGGACGAGATGGAGAGGCGACAGTTCACGGCGCTTCGCAAGCTGCGCCAACGAGGGGGCCGGATCTTTGGTTTCGCCAAACACCTGAGTAGTCGCGAGCCCGAAGATGCTCTCGGTCTCGTCGGGTTCGTCGAGAGCGTGAGTGAGCGCTCGTGCATACGCGGACTCGGACTCAGTGAACGCTCCCCTGAAGAAGAAGGCGCGTCCCTGGATCTGGTCGGCGCGGGACTGGAGCTGACTCTTCGCGGGAAGGCCGCTAGCAGCCCGTGTCGCTAAGTCGATTGCAAGATCAAAGTGCCCATCGCGCAGCGCCACTTCTGCGTCGACGACATCAACAACGGCAGCTGGAAACTCTCCCGCCGCCCGAAGGCGCTCAGCGAACCATGAAACTGTCCCGAGCCTGCCTGTACGAACGAGAGGCTTGAATGCCGCGTCCAACACTGGCTCAATCAGGTCCTGCAGATCGAACCGCAGGACTAAGGTCAGTGCAGGTTCCCAGGCGCGTTGCTCCAACGCGAATCGCACCGCCGCGCGAATCTTCGTTTCAGCGCCGGAATCTGCTTCTAGCTTGCTGAAGAGAAACTCCCGGATCAGTGGGTGAAGTTCTGGCTCCGGATCGATCGTCAAGAACCCCATGTCTCGGGCATCGCTGACGACCTGATGGCTTGCGGCGCCGAAGCACGTGGCCAGGGTCTGACCGGACAAGTCGGGCAGCAGGGACAACGAGAGGAGATGCTCCCGTAACCGGGGTGCCGCGGCTTTGAAGACTTCCTCACGAACATATTCGTCGAGCAAGACCGGGAGGGATCCAGGAGCTCCGATCTCTTCAAGACTCGCTGCGAGCGCGACTACCGCGGGCCATCCGCGCGCGCGATCCAGGAGGGGATGAAGGTCGCGACGTCCCCGCACAACCGCCTGCGCTTCTTCGACGGTCAGCGCGAGTTCCGATGCCCCGATCTGATCAATGTCTCCGTAGAGGACGCCGCGAGCGGTCGTCCATTCTGGCCGGGTTCGTGAGATGACCGTCTTCCGACAGCCAGCGACTGCAACGAGGATCTCGAGCATTTCACTGACCGCCGCGCCCTGAACCTCGTGGAAGTCGTCGATGAAAAGCCACTGAATCTGCGCGTCATCAAGGGTCCGCGCGAGCACCTGGGCAATCTCTCGAGCGGCACGCTGAGGATTGCTCCGAGCCCGCATGTATTCGCCAATGAAGCGGCTCGCGTTCCCGCCGAGAGCGTCGATGCCCGCCGCCACGTCTTCCGCGAACGTGACGACATCGCGGTGCGACGGCGTGCACGACACCCAGATGACGCCGTTGAGCGTTCTTGCCCACTGGCGGGCGAGCGTCGTCTTCCCGTAGCCGGCCGGCGCCACGATGAGGATCACCGGGGCTTCGGCAGCGTCCAGCTGCCTGATCAGCCGGGGCCGCTCGATGATGCGGCCAGGCCGGGGGGTTCGAGTCGGTTGTCTGGTGCCTGCGCCTGCGGTCATGCCCTCTCCCACAAGGGGCTGCCGCTAGCCCGGTGTGTGAAACCTACGCCCCGTCTCGTTGCTTGCCAAGGGCCGGGACGCCCGCGACGGAGGGTGTCGTCGCGGGCGCCGCTTCGCCGTCAGCCCCCATTGTCGGCGTGAGCCGACTTCAGGCAGGACGCCAACGGGTCTTCGCCCGTCAGCAATCTGAACGCGATCGGGATCTGCCGTCGGCGCGGGACTCCGAGCTTCTGGCGCAGCGCATCCGAGTGCGCCTTCGCCGTCCTCGGAGAGATCCCGAGTTGGAGGCCGACCTCGTCGTTCGACAGACCCTGCGCGATGAGCTCGATGACCTGGCGTTGCCGAGAGGTGATGCCGTTCGGATCGATGAGTGCCTGCATGCAGGCAACCTACGAGGCTGACGCGAATGTCTCCATTCGCCGAAGGGTGTATTCGGCTAGCTGCGAATGAACGACGATGAATGGCCGCGCGCGTTCGCCGCGCGCGCCTCGTCGTCCGTCAGAGCGCCGATGCGGGTCAGCATCTCGAACTCGTCGGTGAGATGCGTGCGCATCATCTCCGGGCCGTCTGTTGCGATCGTGAACGCGACGCCGCCATCCACGAACGCGCGGAAAACTGCGCGCACCTCTTCCTCGTCCGCGAGCGCCTTCGTCAGCAGGTTCGACGTGGGGCAGATCTCGAGTGTCACGCCGGCGTCACACAACAGCGACAGAAGTGATGGGTCGCGCGCGGCGAGGATGCCATGGCCGATGCGCTGCGGCTCCAGCTCCTCGACGACCTCGCGGATCTCCTCGATGCCGTGCGCGCCGCCCTCTTCGCCGACGTGGATCGTCACGCCGAGGCCGGCGCTGCGCGCGAGCTCGACGTGCTCCTTGATCTGCGTGTAGTCGTACCGCCCGCCGCCGGGACGCGGGCCGGCGATGTCGACGCCGACGATGCCACGCGCCGCGTAGCGAATCGCCTTCTCCACGATCACCATGTTCTGCGCAGCTGTGAACGTGCGGTCCATCATCAGAAGCAATCCCGCGCGCACCTGCGGATACTCGAGCGACGCGAGATCGAGCCCGCGGATCGCTGCGAGGATGATGTGGTCGAGGTCGCGCTCGCCGCCGCGGTTGCGCTTCATCGGGTTGAAGCGCAGCTCGAGCGTCGTGATGCGCTGCGAGCGGTACGCGCCGCCGATCGCCGCGTGCACGCTCCGCTCCACCGCGAGCGGCGACGATTGGATCAGCTCCGTGAGGTGGTAGATCCGATCGAGCGAGTCGAGATCCGGGACGCCGCGCGGATCGCTTACCGTGACCATCCGGTCGAACTCCCAGTAGTCGCGCGTCGGCAGTGCGATGCCCTGCTCGTGCGCGAGGCTCCACATGATGTCCGACGCGACTGAGCCGCCGAGGTGCGTGTGAAGCTCGGCGAGTCCCTCCTCGAACATCGCGCCACTCTAGTCTGCCTCCATGCGTCCGAAGCGGATCGAGCGCCTGCCCCAGCAGTACTTCGTGAACCTGCTCGCGCAGGTCTCTGCAGCGGCGGGTGAGGACGGGCCGCCGCTCGTCGACCTCGGTCGCGGCAACCCGGAGGTAGGGCCGCCGCCGCACGTGATCGAGGCGCTCGCGGAGAGTGCTCGCCGCCCGGACGTGCACGGCTACGCGCCGATCCGCGGTCACCTGCGCACGAAGGAGGCGATCGCGGCGCGCTACCGCGATGTCTATGGCATCGAGCTCGACCCCGAGCGCGAGGTCGCGCTGATCCCCGGCACGAGGACCGGCATCGTCGAGCTCGCGCTGTCACTCGCCGACGAGGGCGGGACGATCCTGCTGCCCGACCCGTACTACCCCGACTACCCGTCCGGGCCGGCGCTCGCGGGCGCGAAGCTCGAGACCTTCCCGTTGCGCGCGGACGCCGGCTGGGCGCCCGACCTCGACAGCGTCGGCGCCGCAGCGGCGCTCTACCTCAACTACCCATCGAACCCGTGCGCCGTCGTCGCGCCCGAGGGCGTGTTCGAGTCGGCCGTTCGCTGGGCGGAGCGCACCGGCGGTGCCGTCGTGCACGACGCTGCGTACTGCGACCTCGTCTACGACGGCCGTGCACCGCAGAGCTTCCTCGCAACACCCGGCGCGAAGGACGTCGGCGTCGAGATGTGGTCGGCATCGAAGACGTACGGTATGGCCGGCTGGCGCATCGGCTTCGTCGTCGGCAACGCCGAGATCGTCGAGCGCATCAACCTGCTGAACGATCACTGCCGCGTCGGCATCTTCACGCCGATGCAGGAGGCGATCGTCGCGGCGCTCACCGGCCCGCAGGACTCGGTCGCCGCGCGCGTCGAGTCGTACCGCCAGCGTCGCGACACCCTTGCGGCCGCGCTGCCGATGCCGGTCACGTGCGAGGGTACGTTCTTCGTGTGGCTGCAGTTGCCTGAGGGGCTCACCGCCGAACGGCTGCTCGCCGAGCACCGCGTTGCCGTCGCGCCCGGCGAGGGGTTCGGCCCGAGCGGCGCCGGCTGGGCGCGCATCTCGCTTGCCGTGTCCGACGAGATGATCGAGCTCGGCGCCGCACGGCTGCGAGAGGCGTTCGCGTGAAGATCGGAATCATCGTTCCCTTCTCCTGGTCGTACTGGGGAGGGGTTGTGGAGCATTCGGAGCACCAGGCAGCTGCACTGCGGCGCCGCGGTCACGACGTGAAGATCCTCATGGGGAACGACCCGCCCGGTCTGCAGACGCGGCTCCTGCACCCGCGCACTGGCCGTCACAGCGAACCGCCGGAAGGGATCATCCCGGTCGGCCGCTCCGTGGTCGTGCCGGCGAATGGCTCACTGCCGAACATCGTCCTCTCGCCCAGTGCCGTCGGCCGCGTCCGCCGCATCCTGCGCGAGGAGCAGTTCGACGTCATCCACCTGCACGAGCCGATGACACCCGCGATCTGTGTGGCCGCACTCGCACTTGGGAAAATGCCGATGGTGGCGACGTGGCATGCACATGGCGAGCTTGGCTGGATGGGGCCGGCGCTGCACTTCTGGGGCTTCTTGATGGACCGCATCGACGCACGGATCGCCGTCTCGCCGATGGCCGCGCAGTCGGCGTCGCGCTGGCTGCCTGCTGAGTATCAGGTCATCCCGAACGGCGTCTACATCCCCGAGGACGCGGACCCGGCGGACCGCGACCACACCATCGTCTTCATCGGGAGACACGACCCGCGCAAGGGCCTGCCGACGCTGCTGCGCGCGTGGCCGCGCATCCACAGCGAGACCGGTGCGCGGCTGCGGCTGATCGGCACCGACCCGCTGCAGTACCGCCTCTTGCACGCACGCTTGCGTTTCGACGAGGCCGGCATCGACGTGCTGGGGATCGTGACGAACGAGGTGCGCACGCACGAGCTGAAGCGCGCGAAGGCGTCGGTGACACCCGCGCTCGGCGGCGAGAGCTTCGGGCTCGTGCTCGCCGAGGCGTTCGCGTGCGCCACGCCGGCGGTTGCGTCGAACATCCCGGGCTACGCGGCCGTCGCCACGGACGAGGCGGCGATGCTCGTCGAGCCGAACGACCCCGACGCGCTCGCAGCTGCGGTGATCGACATGCTGAGCGACGAAGACCGCCGCGTCGAGATGGGCCGCGCCGCGCGTGAGCACGCGCTCGCGAACTACCACTGGGACGACATCGCGCGCCGGCTCGAAGAGGTGTACGTCCAGGTGACTGCGTGAAGTTCAACTGGCGTGCGCTGCTCGTGCTGCCGGTGCTCGCCGGCGCGATCGCATTGTTCGTGTTCCACGGCCCGAACTGGCACCAGGTGCACGCCGCGTTCACGATCGTGCGCTGGGAGTG
>DASZBP010000187.1:0-4216 GCA_035943915.1 Gaiellaceae bacterium
AGCGCACCGCCGAGCACGTGGTAGAGCCCGCGGAACTCGTGCGTGCGCTCGAGCGACACGAGGTCGACCGGCTGCTCGACAACGCAGATCAGCGTGCGGTCACGTCGCGCGTCCGTGCAGATCCCGCAGAGCTCCTCCTCGGTGAGGTTGCCGCATTCCGCGCAGAAGCGGACGCGCTCCTTCACCTCTTCGAGCGCGTGCGCGAGCGCGAGCGCCTCGTCTGTGGGCCGCTGCAGGATGTGGAACGCGAGCCGCTGCGCCGTGCGCGAGCCGATTCCCGGCAGCCGCGTCAGCTGCGCAACGAGGTTCTCGACGGAAGGGCTGAACACCGCGCCATTGTGCCCGTCCTGTTCGGACAATCCGCCTGCGGCGCGGCCTCGTAGGACCTCATATGCCCAGATACCGCGCCATTCTCATCGCGCTGTTGGTCGTCCTGCCGCTCGTGCTCGTCGCCTGCGGCAAGGGCGGCGGCGGCTACTAACTAGCCGCTCAGCGCAGCTTCGTAGTCCGCACGCGTGATGACGACGACTCGCGCCTCCGTGAGCGCCGTCACGCGCGCGCCGGGCTCGTCGACGTAGCCGACGACAGCACCCGCGCCGCGCTCGTACGACTCGATGTCCGTCTCGACGAGCAGCGTCCCGTGCAGGACCATGAAGAGCGCGTTCTCCGGCAGCTCCATGCCGGCGTCGACGTCGACGATCGATCCGACGTCGATCAGCTTCGCGACGAAGTTCTCGTCCAGCTCGTCCTAGAGACCGGGAAGCAGGCCGCCGAGGTCGGGCGGCAGCATGCCCTTCATCTTCGCCTCGACCTTGGCGTGCGCCGACCGAAGCGCCTCGTTGGCGGCCGCCATTACGAGGTCGGCGAGCATCTCCGGGTCGTCCGGGTCGATCGCCTTCGGGTCGATCTTCAGCTCGAGCAGCTCGCCTCCGGCGGATGCGACCACCGTCACCATCCCGCCGCCCGCAGTCGCGGAAGCAGTCTCCTTCGACGCCTCCTCCTGCAGCTCGGCCATCTGCTTCTGCATCGCCTGCGCCTGCTCCAAAAGCTTGTTCATGTCGAAGCTCATTCCAGCTCCCTGGCGTCGAAGGTGGACTTCATCAGCTCGAGGACGTCCTCTTCCGAGGCCGGCCCGTCGTCGCTGCTCTCCTCCTGTTCCCGCGCGTCGCCGAGCTCGAACGCGACCACGAGCTTGCGGCCCGTC
The DNA here is from genome assembly GCA_035943915.1 of Gaiellaceae bacterium. Classification (GTDB taxonomy): domain Bacteria; phylum Actinomycetota; class Thermoleophilia; order Gaiellales; family Gaiellaceae; genus PALSA-600. The sequence continues at coordinate 1,205 of DASZBP010000187.1, forward strand.
ACCTCGTACAGCGCGTCGCGCAGCAGTGCGGAGTTCTTCGGGTCCTCGACGAGCTTCATGTGGAACGACGCCGTCTCCGGGAACTCGAGCGTGAGCGTGTCGCCGGCGAGCGCGGACGGGTGAGCCTCGGCGAGCGTCTTGCCGATCGGGATCGAGCGCTGCTCGACCGCCGGCAGGATCGTCCGCCGCCACGCCTCCTGCAGCTGCTCGAGCTCGAGCGAGACCGGCGTCTCGGGAGGCTCAGGCGCCTTCGGCGCGGCCGCCGCGGGGGCGGCCACCTGAGGGAGGGGTGCGCTGCCTGCCTCCAGGCGCTCGATCCGGTGCGCGAGCGACTCGCGCGACATGTCGGCGCCCGGGCGCGTGACCTTCACCAGCGCGAGCTCGAGCGGCAGGCGCGGGTCGCCGCCCTGGCGCATGTCGTCGACGGCGACGGCGAGCAGGTCGATCAGGCGAATGACGCTCGGCGCGGGCAGCTGGTTCGCCTGCTCGCGCAGGCGGTCGCGCGCCTCGTCGGTGACGGGCAGCGAGTCGGGCACCGTGCCCATGTGCTGCACGAGCAGCAGGTGCCGCAGATGTTCGAGGAGGTCGGTCACGAGACGGCCGAGATCCTGGCCCTGCGCGGAGAGCTCCTCGAGGAAGGTCAGCGCGCCGGCAGTGTCTCCGTCCACGACCATGTCGCACAACCGGAACAGCACCTCGTCCTCGACGGCGCCGAGCAGCTGCAGCACATCCTGGACGGTGATCGTGCCTCCCGTCGCCGATGCGAGCTGATCGAGCGTCGACTCCGCGTCGCGATACGCGCCGCGTCCGCCACGCGCGATCAGCGCGAGCGCCGCGTCTGGCACGTCGATCTTCTCGCTGTCGGCGATCAGGCGCAGCTTGCGAATCAACTCCGGGAGCCGCGGCCGCTGGAAGACGAACGTCTGGCAGCGCGAGCGCACGGTCGGAAGCACCTTCTGCAGCTCGGTCGTGCAGAAGATGAAGAGCAGGTGGGGCGGCGGCTCCTCGATCAGCTTGAGCAGCGCGTTCCACGCTGCGTCCGTGAGCTGGTGCGCCTCGTCGAGGATGTAGACCTTGTATGTGCCCTCGACGGGCTGCAGCACGACGCGGTCGCGGATGTCGCGGATGTCGTCGATTCCGCGCTGCGACGCCGCATCCATCTCGATCACGTCGAGCGAGGTGCCGCTCGTGATCGCGACGCACGCGTGGCACGTGTTGTCGGGCGTCTTGGTCGGCCCGTGCGTACAGTTCAGCGACTTGGCGAGGATGCGCGCGAGCGACGTCTTGCCCGTGCCGCGCGGCCCGGCGAAGAGGTACGCCTGGCGCACCTTTCCCTGGTCGATCGCATTGCCGAGGGTCCGCACCACCGCCTCCTGCCCGACGACGTCCGCGAACGTCTGAGGGCGGTACTTGCGGTAGAGGGCGGTCACGCGCCGATACTAGCGGCGGCCGGGGAGACGGCCCCCGCGGCCTCGCGCTCGTCTGCGTTTGCCGCCTCGGCGAGCGGAAGCCGCAGCTCGAACACGGTCCCGCGCTCGGCCGGACGGGCCGTGACCGAGCCGTCGTGGGCCCGTGCGATCGCGTCGACGATCGCCAGCCCGAGGCCGGCGCCGCCCTCTCGGCGCGACCGCGACCGGTCGGCCCGCGCGAAGCGCTCGAAGATCTGCTCGACCGCCTCGGGCGAGACGCCGATGCCCTCGTCCGCGACCTCGATCACTACCGTGTTTTTCTCGCCGCGCGCGGAGAGCGCGATCGCGGCGTAGTCGTCGGTGTACTGCACCGCGTTCTCGAGCAGCGCGTCGAGCGCGGCACGGAGCCACGTCGCGTCGACCGTGAGCGTCACGTCGACGATCGAGCCGAGGCGCCACGCGCGCGGTGCGACGTCCGCCCAGCGCATGAACACGTCCTCGAGAAACGCGACCAGCGGGATCTCCTCGAGCATCAGGAAGCCGTCTCGCTCTGCGCGTGCAAGGAGCAGCAGCCGGTCGACGATCTGCTCGATGCGGCGCAGCTCCTCGAACGCGACCTGCAGCCGCGCGCCTTCGCCGTGCTCGCGTTGCAGCAGCTCGAGATGCCCGCGCGCGATCGTCACCGGCGTGCGCAGCTCGTGCGACACGTTCTGCAGCAGGCGCTCCTGCTGCTCGAGCAGGCGCGCACTCTCTTCGGCATGCGCGTCGGCGAGGTCGAGCGCCTGCTTGCGCCGGCGCGCGTGCCACACCATCGCGACGAACATCGCCGACATCAGCGGCACCTCGAACATCTCGCCCCACAGCTGCAGGCCGTCGAACGCGTCCGACATGATCGTCGCGCCTGTGCCGATCCCGACGGCGATCAGCACCGCCGCCGTCGCCGGCAGCGACCAGACGCGGAAGCCGTAGAGAACGGTCAGCGAGATCCAGATCAGGTGGAACGGGATCGTCTCCCAGTGTGGGAACGCGAGCATCCCGCCGAGGCAGGCGATCGAGAAGACGCCCCAGGCGACGTCGAGGCGGCTAAGCCGCAAGCCGGTAGCCCGCATGCCGCACGGTCTCGATCGGGGACGGCGCGCCGAGCTTCGTGCGGAGACGGCGGACGCAGACGTCGACCACGTTCGAGCCGGGGTCGAAGCTGTAGCCCCACACCTCGGACAGGAGGCGCTCGCGGCTCACGATCTCGCCTGCGTGCGTCGCAAGGTGGTAGAGCAGCTTGAACTCGCGATCCGACAGGTCGGCGGTCTTGCCGTTGGCGGAGACCGTGCGGCGCGCGAGATCGAGCGTGAGTGAGCCGGTCGAGATGGTCGACGGGGCGGCGTCGTCCTTCCGCAGGTGCACGCGCACGCGCGCGACGAGCTCTTCGAACGAGAACGGCTTGGCGACGAAGTCGATTGCGCCGAGGTCGAACCCCTTCAGGCGCGTCGGCACATCCGTGCGCGCGGAGAGGATCAGCACGGGCAGGCCGGGCCGGCGCGCATGCACCTCCTCGAGGAGGCGGAAGCCGTCGAGGCGCGGGAGCTGCAGGTCGAGGACGACGAGC
>DASZBP010000188.1:0-1543 GCA_035943915.1 Gaiellaceae bacterium
ATCTCGACTGCCCAGATCGCCGCCGGCCAGGGCGACAGCTATCTCGTCGCGCTGAACCAGGCGATCTCGCAGTGGGGCAAGGCGATCTACATCCGGCCGATGGCGGAGATGAACAACGGCGGCAATCCGTGGCACGGCAACCCCGATGCGTACCGCAAGGCGTTCGAGCGGATCTACCTGTTCGTCCACGGCGGGTCGAGGGTGAATGCGCGGCTCGCGTCGCTCGGCATGCCGCCCGTGAAGGGCACGCTCGCGTCGAACCCGATGCCGCGCGTTCGCGTCCTCTGGAGCCCGCTCGCAGGCGGCGACGACTTCACGCCCTACTGGCCGGGCAACCCGTACGTCGACGTCGCGGGCGCCGACATCTACAAGGAGGCGGGCGCGCCGCCCTGGCAGAAGTTCATCGTCCTCTACGGCTTTGCGCACGAGCACCGCAAGCCGTTCTCCGTGCCGGAGTGGGGGCTGTTCGGGATCGACGACAAGGACTTCGTGCCGACGATGTGCACGTTCCTCAAGTCGCATGTGACGGAGACGGCGGAGTTCTACGAGAGCAAGCCCGGCTCGATCTTCGATCTGGGCAACAAGCCGCTCAGCCGCGCCGCCTACGCGTCATGCCTGACGCCGTTCGCAGGCCCCGTGCCGTCCTTCGCATCGGGCGGTCCCGGCTCGGCGCGCGGGGTCTCAGTGAAGCTCGCCGCCGACCAGCACACGGGCGCATCGCCGCTCGACGTGACGTTCACGGTGAAGGCGAAGCTCACCGTCCCGGTCGCGCACTGGACGATCCTCTTCGGCGACGGGGCAGTGCAGAACGGGGACGGTGCACCGCCGGCGACCGTGTCGCACACGTATGCCGCTGACGGCGCCTACACGCCGACGCTGTTCGTCTTCGCGTCGTCGCCGTTCACGCCGAGTGCCGCGAAGTTCTATTCGCAGACGACGGTGACCGTCGGCGCAGGCGGGACGATCGTCGGTCTCACGCCGACACCTGCGGCCGGCAAGGGGCCGCTGAAGGTGTCGTTCAAGATCGACTTCGCGAAGTCCGCGTCGAAGTGGCAGCTCATCTACGGCGACGGGCTCGAGCACGATGGATCCGGCAAGCCGCCGCATTTCGCCGGGCACACGTACACCAAGTCCGGCATGTACCACGTGGTCCTCGTGCTGACGTCCGCGGCAAACACGTATTTCGCGGACGCCACGATCAGGGTCCGGTAAGCGCTAGCCTGGCTCGCGTGGCTGCTCCGGTTCAAAGAGATCAGGAGCTGGAGCTCACGATCGATTCGCTCGCCTACGGCGGCAACGGCGTGGCCCGGCTCGACGGCTTCGTCGTGTTCGTCCGTCGCGGGCTTCCCGGCGACACCGTCCGCGCGCGCGTGACGAAGGTGCAGCGCCGTCATGCCGAGGCGATCACGACGGAGGTCGTCACTGCGGGGCCGACCCGTGTCGAGGCCCCGTGCCAGCACTACCCGGCCTGCGGTGGCTGCCGTTTCCAGGATCTCGCGTACGACGCGCAGGTCGCCGCGAAGGACCAGTGGGTGCGCGACTC
>DASZBP010000189.1:0-4249 GCA_035943915.1 Gaiellaceae bacterium
CAGGCGATCATCGTGTCGAATCAGGTGATCCGGCCCGCGGCGTACGCAGCAGCGGGCTTCCTGTTCGCGTCGCTCGGCCTGCACACGGTCTACGCGCTGGCCGCAGCGCTTGCGACCGTCGCATCGCTCAACTACATCGGCGCGATCCTCTCGTCGGATGCCCAAGAAACGACTTGACCTCGTGCTCGTCGAGCGCGGGCTCGCCGAGTCGCGCGCGCAGGCACAGGCGCTGATCATGGCCGGCCGTGTGCCGGGCCATGCGAAGGCCGGCGAGCTCGTCGACGAGGACGCGCCGCTCGAGGTCGAGGCGCCTCCGCCATATGTCTCGCGCGCCGGGCACAAGCTCGCGAACGCGCTCGATGCGTTCGACATCGATGTGGCCGGCCTCGACTGCCTCGACGTCGGCGCATCGACCGGCGGCTTCACCGACGTGCTGCTGCAGCGCGGCGCGGCGCGCGTCATCGCGCTCGACGTCGGCTATGGGCAGCTGCACTCGAAGATCCGCGACGACCCTCGCGTGACCGTGATCGAGCGTGTGAACGCGCGGTCGCTGACGGACCTCGCGTTCGCGCCGCAGCTGATCACGTGCGATGTGTCGTTCATCTCGGTGAAGCTTGCGCTGCCGCCCGCGCTTCGCCTTGCTGTGCCCGGCTGGCAGGCGCTCGTGCTCGTCAAGCCGCAGTTCGAGGCGGGCCGTGCGGAGGTGCGAAAAGGCGTCGTCCGCGACCCCGACGTGCAGCGGCGCGTGGTCCGCGAAGTAGCCGATGCCCTCGTCGCGGCCGGGGGCGAGCCTGTAGGAGTCGTAGACTCAGGTCTTCCCGGGCCGAAGGGCAACCGGGAGTTCGTACTCCACCTCGTCAACGCAGGCACACCCAGGATCCCGGACGATTTCGATGAGCGCATCGCCACAGCCGTCGGTTCGTAGCGCCGCGGTCGTCACGCACGGCCGTGAAGGCGTGGGCGAGGCGCTCGATCGCCTGCGCCGGGTCGCGGACGAGGCGGGCGTCGAGCTGCACGTGGACGACGACGCGACGGACGTCGACGCGGCGATCGTCCTCGGCGGCGACGGGACGATGCTGCGGACGCTCGGACGGTTCCTCGGCACCGGCGTCCCGGTGATTGGCGTGAACTACGGGCGCGTCGGCTTTCTCACCGCGATAGCCGGCGACCAGCTCGAGGACGGTGTCCGTCGCGTGTTCGGCGGCGACTATCGCCGTATCGAGCTTTCGACGGTCGAGGTGCGCGTCGGTGACCAGCGGCATGTCGCGGTGAACGACGTGGTTGTCGCCGGCGGAGAGCTCGGGCGGATGATCGAGCTGTCGTACTCGATCGGCGGGGAGGAGCTCGGCGTGCAGCCGTGCGACGGGCTGATCTGCGCGACGCCGGCCGGATCGACCGCGTACAACCTCTCGAACGGCGGCCCCGTGCTCGTGTGGGGGATCGACGCGATGGTGCTGACGTTCGTCGCGCCGCACGCGCTGACGATCCGGCCGCTCGTCATTCCGCGCGCGGCGGACGTCGTCGTCGCCAACCAGACGGCGGACCTCGAAGCGACGGTGCTAGTCGACGGCCGCCGCGTGGGCTCGCTTCCGCACGGCGAGCACGCGACGATTCACATCGCCGAGCAGCGCAGCGTCCTCGGCACGCTGCCGGAGGTCACGTTCTTCCGGCGCTACGCCGCCACGTTCGGACGGTGAGCGTCGAGGCGTCGTGGGACGCCGAGTACAGCTCCGGTCGCTACCTCGGCGAGCCGCCGGTGGGGTTCGTGCGCGACGTGATCGACGCGAGCCCGCGTGGCGCGCGCACGCTGTACGTGGGCTGCGGCAACGGGCGGAACTTCGTCCCACTGCTCGAGGCGGGTCTCGACGTCGTCGGCCTTGACATCTCGCGCGCGGCGATCGACGCACTGAAAGCGCGCGTCCCAGACGCACAGCTCGTTCACGGTGACCTGCGTGCAGCGCAAGGCGAGTTCGACGCAGTCGTCGGCATCCAGGTGTTCCAGCACGGGACGCGCGCCGAGGCGCACGCGCACATCGCTGCCGCGCAACAGCGCGTGCGTCCTGGCGGGCTGTTCTGCATTCGCGTGAACGCTGTCGGTACGGACGTGTGGCCGGAGCATGATGTCGTCGAGGACGACGAAGGGCTGACCGTTCGCTATCGCGCCGGCGCGAAGGCGGGGCTCGACGTCCACTTCTTCGCCGAGCAGGAGCTCGAGCGCCTGTTCGCCGACTGGGAGCCGCTGCTCCCGCTGCGCCTCGACGTCACGCCGCGAACAGCGCCCGCACCGGGCCAGTGGTCGCAGTGGGAGGCGATCTGGCGCCAACTGTCCCCAGACGCGGCCTGAAGGAACGCTGATTCGCGCCGGAGGCCTCCGTACGATGAGAGCGTGCTTCGGAGGCTTGCGATTCAGAACCTGGTGCTCATCCGTGAGGCCGAGCTCGACCTGCACGCCGGCCTCAACGCGATCACCGGCGAGACGGGCGCAGGCAAGACGATCCTGACCAACGCGATCGGCCTCTTGCTCGGCGCACGCGGCGACGCCGCGATGATCGGGCCGGCCGCCGCCGAGGCCTACGTCGAAGCCGAGTTCGAGCACGTCGACGACGACGCGCTCGGCGAGCTCGCCGACCTGCGCCCCGAGGGCGAGGACGGCCTCGTGCTCGCGCGCCGGATCTTCGCCGACGGCCGCACGCGCGCCTATGCATGGGGACGCGCCGCGGCGCGCGAAGACGTTGCCGCCGCCGCCGAGGCCCTGATCGCGATGAGCGGCCAGTTCGAGCAGCGCCGTCTCGCGCGGCCGTCGTACCAACTCGGCGTGCTCGACGGCTTCGCAGGCGTCGACACGCGACCCGCGCGCAAGGCATGGCGCGAGCTGCAGGCCGCGCGGAAGGCGTACGACGAGCTCACGCGTGACGCCGCTGCGGCGCAGGCGCGTCACGACGAGCTGCGCGCGATCGCCGAGGACACGCACGGACTCCAGCCTGGCCGTGAGGACGAGCTACGCGACGAGCGGGAGCGCCTCCGCCACGTCACCGAGCTGGCCCAGGCCGCCGAGACGGCAGCCTCTGCGCTCGTGCCCGAGGACGGCGAGGGCGCCACCGATCTCGTCGCAGCCGCCGAGCGCGCCGTCGCCCCGGTGGAGCGCCTTGCGCCCGAGCTCACCGCCGCCGGCGACGTGCTGCGGCAGGCAGAGCTGCAGCTGCGTGAAGCCGCAAGCGACCTCCGGGCGTTCCTGCTCTCGCTGGAGGCAGAGCCCGGACGCCTCGAGCAAGTCGAGGGCGAGCTCGACGAGCTCGCCGACCTGCGCCGCCGCCACCGCGCGCAGACGTACGCCGAGCTGCTCGAGCGTGGGGAGGACGCGCGGCGGCAGCTCGACGCCCTCGGCGAGGACGGCGACCCAGTCGACGCCGCCAAGGCCGCGCTGGCGACGGCCGAGGCGAACGTCGAGAAGCTCCACGCCGACCTCCGCAAGGGGCGGCGCAAGGCGGCCGAGCCGTTCGCCCAGGCGGTCGCGAAAGAGCTGCAGGGCGTCGGCCTCGGAGACGGAGAGTTTCGCGTCGAGCTTCGCGAGCGCGATGCCGGCCCATCGGGCGGCGACGAAGCAGCGTTCCTCGTCCGGCCCAACGCGGGCCTTCCGTTCGGCCCGGTCGCCGAACAGGCATCCGGCGGCGAGCTCTCCCGCATCGCGCTGGCCATTGCCGCCGTCGGCGGCGGCGAGACGATGGTCTTCGACGAGATCGACGCCGGCATCGGCGGCACGACCGCGCACGCGGTCGCCGAGACGCTCAGGCGCCTGGCCGAGCGCGCGCAAGTCGTGACGATCACGCACCTGCCGCAGATCGCGACCGTCGCCGACCGCCACCTGCGCGTCGAGAAGATCCCGGGCGACCCGACCCACACGCGCATCGAGCCGCTGGACGACGCCGAACGCCGCGACGAAATCGAGCGCATGCTCGGCGGCGCGGAATTCCTTGCCACACTCCGCAACTGAGGTCGTCCCGGCGCCGCGCGCCGACGTCTGGGCGGTGCTCGCCGAGCCGTTGCACCTGCCGGACTGGTGGCCCGGGCTGCTCGCGGTCGAGCCCGACCGGCGCGGCTTCGCGCCCGGCGCACGCTGGGCCGCCACCGTCAGCCGCCGCAACCCGTTTTTCGGCGCCCGTCGCGTGGAGACCGCGCTGCTGCTTCGCGACGTCGAGCTCTACGAGCGCTGGACGTGGCACCTCGGGAGCCCGCGGCTCGACGTCGAGAT